>CAIJME010000433.1 GCA_903821625.1 uncultured Sphingobacteriales bacterium
AGGGTAAAAGAGATGGGTTCAAGGGTTTGATACTTCCGAAAGAGAATGCTCGTGAAGCTGCAATTGTGGATGATTTTGAGGTTTACGGTGTGAACAGCCTTGCAGAAGTGATCGGTTTTTTTGATAATAGCCTTGAACTGCAAAGAACCATCATCAATACCAAAGAAGAGTTCAGCTATAATATTAATAATTACGAAAGTGATTTCTCGGATGTCAGGGGACAGGAAAACATCAAACGGGCGCTGGAGATTGCGGCCGCCGGAGGGCATAATGTAATTCTGATCGGTCCACCTGGAGCCGGCAAGACCATGCTAGCCAAACGTTTACCTACAATTTTACCACCGCTCGACCTCTATGAAGCCCTAGATACCACCAAGATCCATTCTGTAGCAGGAAAACTATCTGCATCCGATTCATTGATGACCATCAGGCCTTTCCGATCTCCGCATCATACCATCAGCGATGTCGCTTTGGTTGGCGGAGGTACCAACCCGCAGCCCGGAGAAATATCACTCGCTCATAATGGGGTGCTTTTTCTAGATGAACTGCCTGAATTTAAACGGACCGTACTTGAAGTCATGCGACAGCCTCTAGAAGAACGCAGGGTGACCATCTCCAGGGCGAAATCAACGGTAAACTACCCGGCTAGTTTTATGCTAGTGGCATCCATGAACCCCTGCCCTTGTGGATATTTTAATCACCCCGAAAAAGAATGTATTTGTGCGCCTGGAGTAGTACAAAAATATCTGAGTAAAATCTCCGGACCGCTTTTAGACCGCATTGACCTGCATGTAGAAGTAACCCCCGTAAACTTCAATGAGCTCTCGTCCGAACGATTGAGTGAAAAAAGTAAAGAGATCCGCGAACGGGTTACGGAGGCTAGAAATATCCAGATCATACGCTTTGAAGATAAAGAAGATGTGTTCTGTAATGCCCAAATGAGCCCCAATATGGTAAGGAACATTTGCCGCATCAGCGACTCCGGACAAACCCTATTAAAACAAGCAATGGAAAAACTGGGTTTGTCTGCCCGAGCGTATGACCGAATCCTGAAAGTTTCTAGAACGATTGCTGACCTAGCCGGTACCGAAGAGATCCTGCTGGAACATCTTGCCGAGGCAATACATTACCGCAGTTTAGATAGGGATGGATGGGCGGGGTGATCGGGTACAAGCCATAATCAAGTTAAAAATCTACAACTATATCAATAGATTACCATCCTACCTAAGAAACTCATCGTTTAACCTTAAACTCTTTTAGAAAAATAAATCTATTTTTGTAAGGGCTGCAAAAGCCAGTATCTAGAATAATCAATAGTTATATTCTTAAAGCGAACTATCCCTGAATGCAATCTAAATATTTTTTAACCCTGCTTCTTTTCTTTAGTATCCATGAAGCAGTAAATGGAAACTTTGTATTCAATCCCAATTCAGAAACAGCCTATCAGGCCATATTTGACCTGCGTTTTAATGATGCAAGGAAATTGATCCGCGACGAGAAAATTAATAATCCTCAAAACGGTATTCCGATCTTGCTCGATAATTATATTGATTTTTTATTCCTCCTTACTTCAGAAAACAAAATTGAATTTGAAAAGTTTAAAAGTAGGAAATCAGGTAGGATAGATGAGATCAGAAAAAATGATAAAACTTCTCCCTATTATCTTTTTGCACAGGCAGAGATTTATCTGCAATCAGGATTGATCAAGTCTAAATTTGGAGAATATATGTCTTCTACCTATGACTTTAAAAAGGCCAAAGACTTGTTGACCGAAAACAATGAAAAGTTTAAGGACTTTTTGCCCAATCAAAAGAGCCTTGGATTGATAGAAGTAATCTTTGGAGCCATTCCAACAAATATGAAAAGTATAGCCGGTATTTTGGGTATTCATGGAAATATAACGAAAGGAAATAAGCAATTAGAACGGTTCAGGCTGCAGATTGCGAATAGTAAGTTCAGCTATTATAATGATGAAATCGTGTTTTTTATTTGTTTTACAAATGTAGATGTGATTCAGGGCCGAAATAGTTATAGCAATGTGGCACCACTCTTAAATAGCATGAATGATAAAAGCCTACTCAAAGCTTATTTACAAGGTTACACTGCTTTTAGAACTGGGCATGCAGATGCAGCAATTAAATTTATTGAAGCCGCACCCAAAGGCAATCAATACGCCGACCTTCCACTGATGAACTACCTGATGGGCAATGCTAAACTTTGCCGGATGGATTCGGATGCAAACATATACCTCAGCAAATTTGCGAATGAAACCCTCAGTACAAATTATATTAAGGATACCTATCTAAGGCTTGCTTTTTATTATCTGCTAAGAAATAATCTTCCACAATACAACTATTACCTCAGCATGGTGCGTACCAAGGGCTCAGTCATTAATGAAAAAGATAAGCAAGCCTTGAAAGAAGCGAATGACATTAAGCCCAATATAACTTTATTGAGGGCAAGAATCTATTTTGATGGCGGAAATTACACGAATGCGCTATCTCAATTAAAATCAATTCAAGTTAATGATTTAAAAAATTTAAAGGATAAAATTGAGCTTTACTATCGCTTTGGTCGCACGTATGATTTGATGAACGATTTTGATGATGCCCTGCTTAATTATCAGCGGACAATTAACTTAGGTAAAAATCAAACCTATTATTTTGCTGCAAATGCAGCCTTAAAATCAGGTACTATTTACGAATACATTAAAGACTATAAAAAGGCTACTGAACTGTATAATATTGCCATTGGAATGAGAAATCATGAATATCAAATTGGTATTGATACTCAGGCAAAAGAAGGCTTAAAAAGGTTAGATGAACTATAGTTTAATATCAATAAAACAAAAAATACAATTGACATTGAAAGATTAATTAAACTACATATTGTTTCAGAAAGGAAATCTATAAAATATAATGTTACGTATCTTAACCTAAAATAATAAAATGAAACGCTATCTAAATATCATACCCACCTTGTCAATTATCTTGGTTTTATTTTCCTGTGATGCCATATCTCAGAAAAAAACAGATGTCAGAAAAGTGAAACTCACAGCACCAAAAGGAAAGGCCATTGCTGCTTTTGCTGAAGGATGTTTCTGGTGTTCAGAGCATATTTTTGAAGCAGTAATTGGTATAGACTCGGCTGTTTCTGGATATGCTGGAGGTACCGTACCAAACCCAACCTATGCTTTGGTAAATACCGAAACAACCGGACATGCAGAAACAGTACTGGTTTACTACGATCCTAAAGTGATTTCATATTCGGAACTATGTAAGGTATTTTTTGCTTCCCACGATGCTACAACACCAGATCAGCAAGGCCCCGACCGCGGTTCATCTTACCGATCTATATTATTTTATACCGGGCCAACAGAAAAATCGGCTGCTCAACAGGCCGTGAAAGACATAACGAACTCCGGAAGATTTAGAAAGTCAATAGTAACTGAATTAAAACCACTCACAGAATTCTACAGAGCAGAAGAATACCATCAAGATTACATCGAACACAATCCAAACCAGGGTTACGTAAGGGCGGTTTCTATTCCACGATTTGAGTTGTTTAAGAAGACGTATAAGGGGAAGCTGAGGTAGGAGGTCTGAGGTAGGAGATAGGAGGTCTGAGGATATCGGAAATCAGGCTTCATACTTCATACCTCCGACTTCCAATTTGAATTCTCTACCTTTACTAAATGGATTACCAGGTTCACCAGCTGCAGAATGGAATACGTGTTTTGCATAAGCCAAGCCCTTCCAATATTTCGCATGCCTGCATCATAATCAATGCCGGTTCGCGCGATGAAGGTCAGGCTAAAGATGGTCTGGCCCATTTTATTGAACATCTCTTGTTCAAACAAACCGAGAAAAGAAATACAAACCAGATATTAAACAGACTGGAGCTGGTTGGTGCAGATTTGAACGCCTATACCACCAAAGAATATACCTGTGTTCATGCTTCTTTCTTAAAACCACATCTGGAAAGATCACTTGATCTTTTTGAGGATATCCTATTTCATTCTGTATTTCCAGAGGAAGAAATGAACAAGGAAAAGGAGGTGATTCTAGATGAGATCTCTTCGTATCAAGATCAACCTGATGAAGCCATAAACGATGATTTTGAGGATCTGCTTTTTGAAGGCCATCCACTAGGCAGAAATATTCTAGGAACCCCCGAATCAGTAAAAAGCTTTAATAAAAAAGATATTCAGCTCTTTATGAAATCCAATTATCGGACCGATGAAATAATCATTGGGATCTTTGGAGATTATGATTTTAAGACCGTTATCCGCATCAGCGAGAAGCTTTATGGAAAGATACCAGCCAATTTACCAGATAGAGTGCGCGAAAAAGTTGGACCCTATACTCCGAAAAAAAATATTTTTAGTAAACCGATCAATCAGGCTCATTGTGTGATCGGCAACCAATCGTACTCCTTTCACCATAAACACCGGACGGCCTTTTTGCTTCTGAATAATTTATTGGGCGGAACAGGTATGAGCTCACGTTTGAACCTGGAAATTCGAGAGAAATATGGTATTGCCTATACCATTGAATCGAACTATACCCCTATGAGTGATTCGGGTATTTTTTCTATCTACTTTGGAACAGATTCTGAAAAAACTGAAAAGGCAATCAAACTGCTCGAAAAAGAGCTAAAGAAACTCCGAGATCAAAAACTAGGGCCCATTCAATTACAGCAGGCCAAACATAAATTCATTGGTCAGATTGCATTAGGTGAGGAAAACAGAATGGGACTGATTATCTCTATGAGTAAAAGTCTTTTGGACTTTAATAGGGTGGATTCTTTAGAGGAGGTGTTTGCTAAAATAAATACAGTGACTGCCCCTCAATTGCTTGAAATTGCCAATGAAATGTTTGACCCAAGGCAATTAAGTTCGCTGATATTTAACCCGAAATAATAGTTTAGATCTATTCGAGCAAAAGGATTTAACCACTTGCAAGTTTATAAGAAGGACTTAATTACATCTCTGAAAATCAAGTAGAGATAGAAAAGTACGCCCACTATGATTTGACGTCGATACTTTTTAAGAAATTGAACTAACTTATGCAAAACCATAAGAATCAAATTAATTCTTCTTCTTTGACGCTTTTGATGCTTTTTCGCTAGTCTTAGACTTATCTGAGCAACAGCTCATCTTACAGTCCTTACCCATTTTACATTCCATCTTTTCTGCTGGTTTAGGAGCAGATTTAGGCTCTTGAGCAGTAACAGATAATGTTGCTACAAAAAAGGCGATCGCTAAAAATCCTGATATTTTTTTCATCTTATTTTTCTTATTTTTTTAAATGTGCTAAAACTGTGAGGCCCCCTTTTACAGTGTCACCCAGCCCTACTTTAATTTCAGTTCCTAAAGGTAAAAATAAATCTACCCTGGACCCAAATTTAATAAAACCAAATTCCTCACCCTGTACAGCTTGCTGACCTTCTTTAGAATAACAAACAATTCTTCTGGCTAAAGCACCTGCTATCTGCCGGAAAAGAACTGAAACACCTGCCTTATTCTCAATAACAACTGTGGTTCTTTCATTTTCAGTAGATGATTTTGGATGCCATGCTACCAGAAATTTTCCAGGATGATATTTGTAATATTTAACAATACCCGAGATTGGATTTCTATTAATATGTACATTGATTGGCGACATGAAAACGGAAACCTGAATACGCTTATCTTTAAGAAATTCAGTTTCTTCAGTTTCCTCAATTACAACTACCTTACCATCTGCCGGACAAATTATATGCTGATCATTCATTACTACCGTAATTGCCGGACTCCTGAAAAACTGAAGTATGATCACAAACAGGGCAAATGATAAAATATAAATGATCCAGGTAAACCAGGCAGTATCGGGAAGAAGGTAGTGTACAAGAGCATTCAATACAAAAATAAAGAGAATGCAAAGTGCGATTGAAGTATAGCCTTCTTTGTGAATAGTCATTTTATGATGGTTAGTTTCGAGTAAAAATACATTTTTTCAAATTAAACTTCTATGGACTGATTAATATTTATGCCTTAAACTGCTTTATAAATATCTCTCAAATTACGCCCTAAACCGTTATAATCCAGTCCATAACCCACCACAAACTCATCCGAAATTTCAAAACCAATATAATTGATCTGATCAATTTTGACTTTTAATGAATTAGGTTTAAGTAAAAGCGTACACACATTAACCGAAGCAGGGTTTTCCTGATTGATCATCTTTAGCAGATATTCGAGTGTTTTACCACTGTCGACGATATCTTCCACAATGATTACATCCCGATCTTTTAAGGGAATCTGCAGGCCAATTTCTTCTTTGATCTTTCCGCTACTTTTATCTCCTTCGTAAGATGATACTTTAACAAAACTTACTTCAGAAGAAATATGGATCTCTTTAATCAGATCGGCAAGGAATATGAAACTTCCATTCAAAACTCCAATAAATACCGGAATGCGGTTCTCAAAATCAATATTTAACTGAATAGCTAAGAGGCGAATCCTTTTCTTGATCTGCTCATATTCCAGCATTAGCTCGAAATTTTTCTTATCTATTTCTATCTTCATGGCTTAAATTTGGAGATATATTTACTAATTCCCTTTTTTAATTTTTGATTCTCTCTCCAGTTTTCTCAGCTCTCGTTTGTCTTTTCGGGTACTTGGTGCCCTAATTATAACACTATCTCTCGTAATATTTTTTGGCTTTGGGGCTTCTTTAACCTGCAAGCTATCTGTTCGTTTTTTACCAAATAGTTGCTGCAGGATTCCATCCTGCTCCTCAGCTCCACTGTCTATCAATAGGCTATCGGAAACCAGAGAATCAAGGGGTAAGCCAGATCGTAAACTTTCTTTTAAACGGACTGAATAAAACCCATAGTAATTACTGTCGGGGGGAGTCAATCCACGCCCGGCCATAATTCCACCAATAAAATTAAAATAGGATGATAGCCCCGATCTTAAACTACCATCACCTTCAAACCTGTACAAACCTGATTTAGGCTTTGGAACTATACTGGCGAGGAAAATACTCTCTCCGATAGTGAGCTCTGCTGGATACTTACTAAAATAATATCGGGACGCTTCGCCAATACCATACACATTTCTGCCCCACTCAATCAAGTTAAGATAGGTCTCGAACATTCGTTGTTTACTTGATAAATGACCATTTTCCATGATCCAAACGATCAGAATTTCTTCAATCTTTCGGGCCAGTGTTTTTTGTCGATTCAGATAAACATTCTTTACCAGTTGCATAGAAATGGTGCTCCCGCCTCTTTTGAATGCTTTTTCTTTAAAATTGGTAGCGATAGATTTTCGGATAGATTCTTCAACAAATCCATTATGGCTATAAAATGAAGGGTCTTCTGCAGTTAACAGCGCATTTTTTAAATAGGGAGAGATCTGGTCAATAGGGGTATAATCCGGATTTTCTGGTCCGATAATAATATCCCGCATCGGTATACCAGATTCATAGGGGGTATAAACAAAGCTTCCGTTTATTTTCTGGAGGTTGGTTTTACCCCATTTTTTTACTTTGAAGCCCGCATTTTTTAGCCTTGAATTAAAAATAACATCGTCTGGCTTTTCAGAGTCGAGGTAAAAGTCAAGCTTGTATTGCAGTTTCCCAGCAACCTGAATGCCTTCTAATGATTCGAACAATCCTTGCGGGAATGAATTAATCAATTGCTGGGCATCTAGCTCTTCCGTAAATATTTTTAACTCGTAAATTTTAGAGGGAGAAAGGGTATATTTTAGATAGGGATGAATGTCAATGTCCTTCATGTGAATGGTTGAAGTGCTATCAATTGAAATAAAATTCTTTCCAATCACCATATCAGCATCCAATGAGGCATCCTGTACAATTACATCATTCGATGAAATACGGGAATGGTTTACCAGCAAGTTTTTTACTTTCCATGAGCCATTGATCTCGAGCTCATCTCCGCTTCGATTAACCCCTCTCATCTCGGTTGATGCCGTATCAAAATTGAGTTTTAGTCCGAATTTTTTTTCGAGAAGGGGCAATTCAACCTTTTTATTATCTGCAAAAAGCATGAGGTTGAGTTTTTTATCACCCGGATCAACGTTGCCCTCTATATGCCAGGTTGATTCATTTCCGTTCACTTTAATTGTTGAACTAACATCACCTCCATCAATTGTTGCAGTTGTGGTATGGATATCTACTAGGCTAGAGTCATCAGTAAATTTTATTCTAAAATCCCTGATATCCATATCATCCGGAATTTTATACAGCATTTTATTGATCAGATTATTCGCAAACTTTGCCAAGTCTAATTCGGGCTTTGCTTTGGTAGTATCAGACTGCTTTTTGCGAAATAGAAAATCATAATTGCTTGTGGAATCTTTTTTGACCAGGTTAATGATTCCTCTATCCAGATTTATTTCAGCAATTTTAATATCTCCAAAAATCAAAGGAAACAATTTGATACCTATTTCAAAGTTTTGAATTTTTGCCAAACTGTCTCTTCCCCTTGGCACGGCAGTTATATTTTTAAAGTTTACACTGCTCAACCCAATAAATTTAGCGCTTTCAATTTTCAGCTCCAGATCAAACTCTCTATCCGCTTTACTGATTACCTTTTTGATAGCCGCATTAAGTAAAGCTTCACGTTTGACAAAGACTATCCCAGCCGCAATGAAAATAATAGCAAATAGGCTAAGCAGTGAAATTCTGGTAATCTTATAATATTTTTTAGGTATCTGCATGTGATAAAATATCCATTAACTGAAAGATAATGCTTTTAGATAAAAAGGTTTCAGGCTGATTAATAATTACAGGTCAATTCACTGTAAAAACCTTCATCTTCTAACAATAAGCTTAGTACTTTTAGTAGATTTGGGATAAACATAAACAAAAAATATTATCTCCTAAATATTCAAAAATGATCACGCAGGAACAGATATATAATGCACTTCGCAATGTAGAGGATCCCGATCTCAAGAAAGATCTGGTAACACTCCATATGATTGAAGATCTAAAGATTGATGGCAACAAGGTAAGTTTTTCAGTGGTTTTAACCACGCCTGCCTGTCCAATGAAAGCGATGCTTGAAAATGCCTGTCGAAATGCTATTCTTCATTTCGTAAGTAAGGAGGCAGAACTCGCTATTAATATGACCTCAAGAGTAACCAGCAGACCTGAAAGGGCCCTGGCTGGAATCAAAAATATTATTGTAGTTGCATCCGGCAAAGGAGGCGTTGGTAAATCAACTGTAGCCGTGAATCTGGCGCTTGGACTGGCTAAAAAAGGTGCAAGCGTTGGATTGATTGATGCAGATATTTATGGGCCTTCCATTCCGATGATGTTTGGAGTAGAGGGTGCTCGCCCCAAATCCTCTCAGAACGCTGAAGGTAAAATCCGGATAGAACCCATAGAAAAGTACGGCATCAAATTACTTTCAATCGGATTTTTTACGGATCCGAACCAGCCGGTTCCATGGCGTGGGCCAATGGTTTCAACTGCGGTAAAGCAGTTATTCAATGATGCCGATTGGGGTGAACTAGATTATCTAGTTGTAGATCTTCCGCCGGGCACGGGTGATATTCACATTACCGTTGCCCAAGGATTTCCAATCACGGGCGCGGTGATCGTTACTACCCCGCAGAATGTAGCACTTGCAGATGCCCGCAAAGGGGTTGGTATGTTTTTAATGGACTCGATCAACATTCCCCTCCTTGGAGTAGTTGAGAATATGTCCTATTTCAGTCCAGCAGAATTACCCGATAATAAGTATTATATATTCGGTAAAAATGGAGGTCAGGACCTCGCTAAGCAATTTGACACCCCATTTTTAGGTGAGATACCTTTGGTACAAAGTATCAGTGATGCAGGGGATCTTGGAAAACCTATAATTCTAGAGGATGATCATGTAATGGGTTCAGCCTTTTTGAAGATTGCTGAGCGTGTAGCACAACAAGTGGCTATTCTTAATGCTGTTAAATAGCATTTTTTAAAAAATTTGTATCTTTATAAAAAGAAGAATCATGGATTTGTTGCAAAGAGTTGAAAATGCATTAGACACTATCCGCCCATATTTGGAAGCCGATGGTGGAAATGTATCCATCGAGGAAATAACGACTGATAATGTGGTGCGGCTTAGATTGTTAGGCTCATGTGGCTCATGCCCGATGAGTATCATGACATTAAAGGCTGGTATTGAGCAGGCTATTAAGCGTTCCGTTCCGGAAATTGAATCTATTGAAGCGGTTAATCTAACTGACATAGACGACCCTGAAGCGGTTTTACCTGAACGATTGAAATAAATTTACTTGCAAAATCAAGCATTATATTAGCTGTACTAAATACTATTTAACACTATTTAACATCACTCCGATACGATTTTACTAACTTTGATTATGCGAAATTGGTTATTCCTTATGTTTGTGTTTTGTTCTCTTTCCGGGTTCTCCCAGGTTAGTGATAAGAAGCTCGTGCAATTTTCAGGAATAATTGTAAACCGCGACAGTAATACTGTGGTTCCATATGTAACCATTACCAATGTAACCGGTAGAGATCAGTTTTTTTCAGCCAACTATAAAGGTTATTTTTCATTTGTTGCCAACGAAGGAGATACTTTGGTTTTTACTGCTGTTGGTTATAAGCGTGAAGGTGTAGCAATCCCAATAAATTTATCGGATAATAAGTATACCATTCTGATGAAGATGCAGCAGGAGGTTATTAATCTACCTATGGTGCAGGTGTATCCTTGGGCAAGCACAGATGAATTCAAGAAAGAATTCATGACTCTAAAATTTGCAGACGATGATCTTGAAATAGCCAAGAAGAATGTTTCCCGTGAAAGTTTATCTGCCATGATGGCCAGCCTTCCAAGAGATGGTGCCGAAATGCAGAGTTTTAATTTCCAGAATAATCATAATCGCCTGGTTAACAAGAATATCAATCAGCGTCTGGCAAATCCATTGCTAAATCCTTTTGCATGGGGAGCACTTATCCAACAAATTATGCAGGGTGATAGGAGTAGGGAGCAGTAGGGGTTGGAGTTATAGGTTATAGGTTGTAGGTTGTAAGTTTTAATTCTGCTGCAGATAAAAATTCTAAACAATCCTGGTGTCATTGCGAGGAGGAACGACGAAGCAATCTCAAGATCTGAATTCAATTATAATTTGAGATTGCCGCGCTGCGCTCGCAATGACAAAGTTAAAAGGGGAAAGCTGAAAGGTAAAAGCTGAAAGGTAAAAGCCAAAAGCTGAAAGGGGAAAGCTGAAAGCCAAAAACGGAAGGGTTTAATTTTAAGAGTAAAAATC
>CAIJME010000434.1 GCA_903821625.1 uncultured Sphingobacteriales bacterium
AAATCAGATTAAGCCTCTTGAAAGTTTAACCCGTAAGGCATTAGTAGCTTCAGAAGAGGAAATTCGGCAGAATAACCGTTCACGGAGTGCAAAACTTAGAATAGCGGAAAAAAATTAGGCTTTTTAGGCTTGATATATGGGGAATCAATTTAGAAACAGTAAAACAGAAGTAGAAATTGAATCTCAGATTGAAGACGAGGTTCTTCCAGAGGTAAATGAAAAGGCAGAAATTCCGCGGAATTTTTTTACCCTAATGTTTACTGAAGGCGTAATCTCAAAACAGGCAGCTACAGATATGCTCCCGTTCATCATTTTCATTGCTTTTTTGGGGATGATTTATATCGGTAACCGCCACCTCGCTGAGAACAACATTCGTGATATTGATAAGCTCGGTAAGGAAGTCAAAGAACTGAGCTGGGATTTTAAAACATTAAAAGCTGACCTGATGTTAAAAAGCACACAAACAGAAGTTGCAAAGGAGGTAGATACTCTTGGCTTAATGGAACCAAATGAACCACCGAAAAAAATAATCATTACCGAAGGAGAATTTAAATAACAGACAACAGAGCCAGGAACCAAGAACCAAGAACCAAGAACAAAGACGAGGACGTGCTAATTTGAAATCAGCAATATTTTTTCAGATAACTAACCAACTAACAACTAACAACTAACCAACTAACTACTAACAACTAACCAACTGTCAATAATGAACATCAGAACCGACATATTGCTCCGAGTGTACATAGCCTTTGGCTTGATCGTGCTTTTGGCCTTTGCGGTACTTTTTAAATTATTCCATGTTCAGTTTGTGGAGGGTGCAAAATGGAGAGCTATGGCCGATAGCCTTTCTACACGTTTTGCAAATGTGGAGGCTGCCCGCGGAAATATCTATTCTGTAGATGGAAGCCTGCTTGCTACCTCTGTTCCTGAGTATGAGATAAGGATGGATATGCTTGCAGGAGGTATTGAAAAGGATGATGTATTTTTTGAAAAAGTAGATTCTCTTGCTGCCCAACTATCTGTTTTTTTTGGTGATAAGTCAACAAAACAATATTCAAGGTTGCTTCGGGAGGCTCGTGATGATAAGGCAAGATACCTTTTACTTAAAAGAGATGTTACCCATCAGGATTTAAAAGCCATACGTAAGTTTCCGATTTTTAATCTTGGACGATATAAAGGCGGACTAATATCTGTACAGCAGAATAAGCGAATTTTGCCATTCCAGTCTTTGGCAAAACGGACTATTGGATATAAGAATAAAAATGTGCAGCCTGTCGGTTTAGAGGGCGCTTATAGTGCATATATTGATGGTGAAAGCGGCAAAAGAATGATGCAGCGTATCGCTGGTGGTGTTTGGATGCCCGTGAATCAGGATATTGAGATTGCCCCAAAAGAAGGTGCTGATATTATTTCTACCATCGATATCAATATGCAGGATGTGGCTCAAAGAGCTCTGAAAAATCAATTGATTATCAGCGATGCTGATCATGGTTGTGTAATACTAATGGAAGTGGCAACCGGTGAAATTCGTGCGGTAGCTAACTTCAGTAAGGTAAGCACTGGTGAATATGAGGAGCAGTTTAACTATGCGATCGCTGCAAGTCAGGATCCTGGATCAACCTTTAAACTAGCATCATACCTTTCGTTGCTCGAAGATAATAAGGTAGATACAAATTCAATGGTGGCAACTGGCGATGGTACTTACAGGATTCCTGGCCATACTATTCGCGATTCTCATGGGGGTATTGGTACTGTAACTGTTAAAAGAGCCTTTGAAGAGTCTTCAAATGTGGCCGTTGCTAAAATGATCAATGCTGCCTATCAAAATGATCAGGGTAAATTTTCGGAGCACCTTTACAAATGGGGTCTCAATAAAAAATTGATGCTTCAGATTCCTGGCGAGGGACAGCCTGTCATAAAAAATCCAAAGAACAGAAGCTGGAATAAAAAACAAACTCTTCCGCAGATGGCTTATGGCTATGAAATGCAGATCACTCCGCTACAAATGCTTGCCTTTTACAATGCAGTTGCAAATGATGGTAGATATATTGCTCCAATTTTTGTTCGTGAAATCAGACGCCTAGGAAATACTGTTGAACTGTTTAAAGCTCGGGTTATCAATGAAAAAATCGTCTCAGATATCACCATTAAAAAGGCTCAGGCTCTTTTGGAAGGTGTTGTGACCGAAGGTACAGGCAAGGGCCTTGCATCCCCATTATACCGGATTGCAGGAAAGACCGGTACTGCACAGGTAGCTGATGCGAATAAAGGTTATCAGGTTGATAAAAAATACCAGGCATCATTTTGTGGATATTTCCCTGCCGATAACCCTAAATATTCCCTGATCGTTGTAGTGAATAATCCTCGTAAAGGCACCTATTATGCGGCTTCAGTTGCTGGACCAGTTTTTCGGGAGATCGCAGACCGCGTTTATGCCAGTGATGTGAACATGTTTGATGCAATGAAGGATCAGAAATTTACTGGAAACTTAATGATGCCTGAATCTAAGACTGGGGAGAAAAAGGCAACACAAAATGTTTATAAAGCTTTTGGCATCAAGGCATTGTTTGCTGCCAATTCTGATTACGTGATGGTTGATACAAATAAAGGAATTGCAAATAAGGATGTAAAACTCATTGAAGGATCCGTTCCTGATGTCAGTGGAATGGGCTTAAAAGATGCATTATTTGTATTGGGTAATTCAGGTATGAAAACCCTAGTTCGCGGAAGCGGAAGAGTGGTTAGACAATCATTGCTTGCCGGAACAAGAGTTGCAAAAGGTGATCCGATTATTTTAGAACTTGAATGATGAAGATACTCAAGGATATATTGTATGGCGTATCTCTTTTAAAGGCAATCGGTTCAACTGAATCGGAGGTTAATGCGATATGCTTTGATTCAAGAAAAGTAATGCCTGGCGTTCTTTTTGTTGCTGTTCGTGGCACTGCATCTGATGGCCATGCGTTTATTGATAAAGCCATCGATCTTGGGGCTACTTCAATTCTATGTGAAGAGTTTCCATCAAAATTTAGAGAGCATATTAATTATTTTCTGGTTGATAATTCAGCAAAGGCTTTAGGCATCCTCGCTTCAAATTTTTATGACAAGCCTTCAGCAAAACTAAAATTGGTTGGAGTTACGGGTACCAATGGAAAAACAACAATTGCTACTCTTCTGTTTCAATTATTTCGTGATCTGGGTTATAAAACCGGCTTGCTATCAACAGTTCAGAACCAGATTAATGATCAGATCATTCCAGCTACTCATACTACACCAGACCCTATTGCTTTAAACGGCCTCCTACATGATATGGTAAAAAGCGGATGTGACTATTGTTTCATGGAAGTTAGTTCGCATGCTGTAGCACAATCGAGGATTGAAGGTCTCGATTTTACGGGTGGGATTTTTACCAATCTTACCCATGACCATCTTGATTTCCATAAAACATTCGATGCTTATTTGAAGGCAAAAAAAGGATTTTTCGATCAACTGAATAAGAAGGCATTCGCATTAACCAATATTGATGATAAAAATGGGATGGTGATGCTTCAGAATACGGAGGCTCATAAAAAATCTTACGGGCTGAAAAATATCGCTGATTTTAAAGCAAAGATCATTGAAAACCATTTCAGTGGCTTACTGCTGAATATTGATCATCAGGAGGTTTGGTTTAAAATGGTGGGCAGCTTCAATGCCTATAATTTACTTGCTGTTTATTCAGCTGCTCTCTTACTTGACCAAGATAGATTAAAGGTTTTAACCTCATTAAGCCGATTAAGTGGTGCTGAGGGTCGATTTGATTATATGATATCTGCTTCAGGAATTATTGGTATTGTGGATTATGCACATACTCCCGATGCGGTACAGAATGTGCTGAGTACTATTCAGGATATCCGTAAAGGCACTGAACAGGTTATAACCGTGTTAGGCTGTGGCGGCGACCGAGATAAATCAAAACGTCCGGTTATGGCGCAGGTGGCTTGTGATTGGAGCGATAAAGTAATACTGACCTCTGATAACCCCCGAACTGAGGTTCCAGAGCAAATTATCAGAGATATGGAGGCAGGTGTCATGCCTCAGAATAAAAGAAAGGCACTTTCTATCACAGACAGAAAAGAAGCCATTCGTACGGCATGTCATCTGGCAAAATCTGGTGATATTATTGTGGTGGCCGGTAAAGGCCATGAAAAATATCAGGATGTTGGAGGTGAAAAGCTTCCTTTTGATGATAAAGAAATATTAACTGAATTTTTAAATCTGGTAAGCTAATGTTGTATTATTTATTTACCTGGCTTGACAAGCATTATGATATTCCCGGGGCAGGATTGTTTCAGTTTATATCCTTCCGTACCGGTATGGCTGTGATTTTGTCACTCCTTCTGACAACGGTTTATGGTAGCCGTTTAATCAGAATTTTACGCGCTAAACAAGTCGGAGAGACGGTTAGAAACCTCGGTCTGGATGGGCAGATACAAAAGCAAGGGACCCCAACAATGGGAGGCTTGATTATACTTCTAGGAATTTTGGCTCCAACTCTTTTGTTTGCCCGCATTGATAATATTTATATCATTCTGATGCTTATCACTACTGTATGGATGGGAGCTATCGGGTTTGTTGATGATTATATTAAGGTATTTAAAAAAGATAAGGAAGGTCTTGCTGGTCGTTTTAAGATCATGGGTCAGGTTGGATTGGCTTTGATCATTGGATGGACCATGTATTTTCACCCGGATATTGTTGTAAGAGAGCAGGTTACATTGCCTGCCAAAGTACAATCATCATTTGATGTTCATAAACGTGGCGATCAATTTTATTATACTCAGGATATCAAGTCGACCATTACCAATGTGCCTTTTTACAAGGATAATGAATTCGATTATGCCAAAGTTCTTACTGTTTTTGGCGATCAGTATGAAAAGTATTCTCTAGTTGTTTTCCTACTTTTTGTGATCGTTATTGTTACAGCAGTTTCTAATGGTGCAAATCTAACAGATGGGATTGATGGCTTAGCAACTGGTACATCGGCCATCATTGGAATTACGCTAGCCATACTTGCTTATGTTTCGGGAAATACCATTTTTGCCGATTACCTCAATATTATGTATATCCCCTATTCCGGGGAGTTGGTGATTTTTGCCGGTGCTTTTGTGGGAGCATGCGTAGGCTTTTTATGGTATAATTCTTATCCTGCTCAGGTATTTATGGGCGATACCGGTAGCCTGGCTATCGGTGGGATCATTGCTGCCTTTGCGATCATGATCAGGAAGGAACTACTTATTCCTGTTTTATGCGGAGTGTTTCTGGTTGAGAACCTTTCCGTGATCATGCAGGTCTCTTATTTTAAATACACTAAAAAGAAGTTCGGAGAAGGTCGTCGCATTTTTCTGATGTCGCCACTCCATCATCATTATCAGAAAAAAGGATATCATGAGGCCAAAATCGTTACACGGTTCTGGATCGTTGGGATTATACTGGCAATTTTAACAATCGTGACTTTAAAGCTTAGGTAATGGCGGATAAAAGATATATCGTTATTCTTGGAGCCGGCGAAAGCGGAGTTGGTGCAGCATTGCTGGCGCAGAAGGAAGGTTATGCTGTGTTTGTTTCAGATTTTGGACCTATTGCTGATCATTATAAAAAAGATCTAGAGAGTGCAGCAATTTCTTTTGAAGAAAATGGGCATTCCGAGGAGCGTATTTTAACAGCCTCCGAAGTTGTAAAAAGTCCGGGAATTCCTGATAAGGCTCCAATTATTAAAAAATTAATTGAAAATAATATCCCAATACTTTCTGAAATCGAATTTGCCGGGCGTTACTCTACAGCAAAAATGATTTGTATTACAGGTTCTAATGGCAAGTCGACTACAACCCTGCTAACCTATCATATCCTAAAGAATGCCGGTCTGAATATAGGCCTTGCCGGAAATATAGGAAAGAGCTTTGCCCGTCAGGTAGCATTCCAGAATTTTGATTACTATGTTTTGGAGCTCAGCAGTTTTATGCTTGATAATATGTATGACTTCAAAGCTGATATTGCTGTATTATTAAATATTACACCTGACCATTTAGACAGGTATGACTATAAAATGGAGAATTATTCTGATTCTAAATTCAGGATTATTCAAAATCAAAATCCAGGAGATGTATTTATTTATTGTGCCGATGACGAGGAAACTCAGAAGGGTCTTTTAAAACATACAGTCAACGCAACTGCCGTTCCTTTTTCTATTGAGAAAATTCTTGATCATGGAGCCTATCTTCAGGATGACCAGATCAATATAACCCTTCACCATAAAAACCAAGAATCATTTACTATGTCAATTAAAGATCTAGCTCTTCAGGGTAAGCATAACATTTACAATTCTATGGCTTCGGGCATAGTCGCAAAAGTGCTTGAATTAAGGAATGAAACTATTCGCGAAAGCATGG
>CAIJME010000435.1 GCA_903821625.1 uncultured Sphingobacteriales bacterium
TGCTGGGGTTGAGGTAAATAGTTCATCAGGTGTACCAGGAGCTTCTTCTTCCATTACCATTCGTGGTGTGAGTTCAATCAGTGGAAGTAACCAACCATTAATGATTATTGATGGTTTACCAATGGATAACAAAACGTTAAATACAGGAGTTTTAGCTTCTGATGCTCCAGGGTCATTAACAGCTTTTAGTAATCGTGGGGTAGATTTTACCAACCGTTCTGCGGATTTAAACCCGGAAGATATTGAAAGTATTGTGGTTTTAAAAGGTCCAGAAGCAGCAGCTTTATATGGTATTGATGCAGCAAACGGAGCGATTGTAATCACTACAAAACGTGGTAAACCAGGTCAAGGCGGTATTGAATATTCAAATAGTTTAAGAATTGAAAATACCAGAGCTAAGCCAGAAATTCAACAAGTTTATGGCCCGAGTGCAGTTGGAACTTCTACATTTCTTTATTATGGTGATAAATACCCAGAAGGAACAAAGTTTTATGATAATGTGGATGGGTTTTTCCAAACTGCATTCACCCAAAAGCACAACATAGCTTTAAGTGGAGCTGCTGCAGATAATAGTAGTAACTATAGAATAGCTTCTTCATTTACCAATCAAGAGGGTGTTGTTCCAAATTCTTTATACGACAGAATTAACTTAACTGGAGCTTCACAAGCGCAAATAAACAAATGGTTTAAGGCAGATCTTTCAATGAGTTATACTTATGCAAAGAATGATCAGTCGTTTAAAGGTGTTGGTGGTCCATTAATAGGATTATTGGTTTGGCCTCAAACAGATGATGCCAAAGATTATTTAACTCCTGCAGGTTCTCGTCGTAGGTTAACTAATTTGGGTGCTGCTTCAGAAGTGGATAACCCATATTTCAACGTTGATAAAAACATCATTACTTCAAAAAACAATAGAGTTATTTCAAATTTAGGTTTGATATTTACTCCATTCAAATGGGGTAATATTCGTACCAATATTGGTGTAGATAGTTATACCAATCAGAATCTAATTTTGCGTCACCCAGAAAGTGCTTATGGTAATACCTATAATGGTGTTATCGATATTGCAAATGATATCACACGTAATATTTCTTCACAAACCTTGCTTACTATCAAAAAGCAAAAGATCATAAAAAATATAACAATAAACGGTTTATTAGGAAATGCAATTCAGGATTTGAAATCCAATACGGATGCAATTAAAGGCCAAGATTTTTTGGAGCCAGATTTTGTATCGGTGAATAATACAAGCATTAGAACCAACCGTAGTACGATGTCTCAAAGAAGACTAGTAAGTGCTTTTGGTAGTGCCACTGCAGCTTATAAGGATTATATGTTTGTTACGGTAACAGGAAGAAATGACTGGACGTCTACCATACCAGTAGAAAGTAATTCTTTCTTTTATCCTTCAGTTTCAACAAGTTTTGTGTTCTCTGATGCAATACCTTCATTAGGTAAATTTATGACGGGTAAATTGAGAGCAGCTTATGCAGAAGTAGGTAAAGATGCAAGACCATATGCTTACAGACCATCATTGGAGTACAAAACTACTTCAAATGGAGGTTATGGATACGGCTTTACCGGTCCGAATTTAGGTTTAAAGCCTGAATTTGCAGTTTCTTATGAAGTGGGTACTGAATTAAGCTTCTTAGATAATAGAATTGGTTTAGATGCAACAGTTTATCGTAAGCAAACAA
>CAIJME010000436.1 GCA_903821625.1 uncultured Sphingobacteriales bacterium
ATTATAGATATGAGATTATAGATATGAGATTTGGCTATAAACAACAAAGTTCTGCCGAAGCAGAACTTTGTGTCTCAATACTCAATACTTTGTACCCAATACTACTTCAGAAACAATAATTCTCTGAATTTAGGCAAAGGCCATTTTGAATCGTCTACTAATTGCTCAAGTTTATCTACATGATAGCGGATTGGATCAAAGAAAGTTTTAACTTTCTCATCGTAGGCAATAGATTTATCTCTGATATCTTCGATGTTATTCGCTTTTTTACGTTCATTTACCATTTCAATGTTTGCGGTTCTGATAAAGTTAACGTGTCCTGATATTTTCTTGATGATATCAAGCTGAGCGGCATAGGTATCTTCACCAAGACCAATATCTTTCAGCCCCTTCACGTTATCGATCAGAGTTGTTTGATAATTGATAGCTGTTGGAATAATCACATTATCAACTAGGTCACCCATTACTCTTGCTTCAATCTGAAGTTTTTTGAAATAACATTCTAACAGTATTTCATGACGTGCATGCGATTCGCGTTTACTGAATACACCGGTATCTTGAAATAATTTATCTGTTTTAGGATCCAATAAAACATCAAGCGCTTTTGGCGTAGTTTTGATATTTGACAATCCTCTTTTTTTAGCTTCTTCGGCCCACTCATCACTATAACCATTGCCTTCAAAACGAATAGCTTTAGATTCTTTGATGTAACGTTTGATCACTGTCATGATCGCAACATCTTTTTTCTCGCCTTTTTTGATCAGTTTATCAACTTCTGCCTTGAACTTATTTAACTGATCTGCAACAATCGTGTTCAATATTGTCATTGGATTGGCAGAGTTAGCCGAAGATCCAACTGCGCGTAATTCAAATTTATTACCTGTAAAAGCTAATGGTGAAGTACGGTTACGATCGGTGTTGTCCAATAAGATCTGTGGTATTTTTGGAATATTAGTCCATAATGATGGCTCTTGCTTCATCTTGTTGGTTACCCTTGACGATTCAATTTCATCTAGCAGGTCATTCAGCTGACTTCCAAGGAACATAGAGATGATTGCTGGTGGTGCTTCATTAGCACCCAAACGATGATCATTATTGACAGACGCAATAGATGCTCTCAAAAGATCTGAATATTCAAAAACTGCTCTGATCGTATTTACAAAGAATGTAAGGAACATCAAATTGTTTTTTGGAGTTTTTCCAGGAGAAAGCAGGTTTTTACCTGTATTCGTAATTAATGACCAGTTATTGTGTTTACCTGAACCATTGATACCTGCATAAGGCTTTTCATGCAAAAGAACTTTGAAGTTATGTCTGCGGGCAACTTTATCCATTAAATCCATTAACAAAGAGTTATGGTCAATGGCAAGATTCATTTCCTCATATAAAGGTGCACACTCGAATTGAGAAGGAGCAACCTCATTATGACGGGTTTTTAAAGGAATACCCAATTTGATGGCTTCCGTTTCAAAATCTTGCATGTAGGCAAGAACACGTTCAGGAATTGATCCAAAATAATGGTCATCTAATTGCTGATTTTTAGCAGACATGTGACCAAATAAAGCTCTTCCGGTAAGATAAAGGTCGGGTCTAGCATTAAATAAGGCAAGATCAACAAGAAAATATTCCTGCTCGATACCTAATGAGCTATTAATTTTTTCAATGCTTTTATCAAAGTATTGTGCAACAGCAACAGCTGCTTTATCCATTAAACCGATAGCCTTTAATAAAGGAGCCTTATAATCTAAGGCTTCGCCGGTATAAGAAATAAATACTGTAGGAATACACAAGGTAGATCCGATGATAAACGCTGGTGATGATGGATCCCATGCAGTATAACCACGTGCTTCAAATGTGCTTCTTATGCCTCCGTTTGGAAAACTTGATGCATCTGGTTCTTGTTGCGATAAGGCTTCACCAGAGAATTTTTCTAAACCTTGACCATCAGAACCTGGCTCAAAGAAAGAGTCATGCTTTTCTGCTGTGCTTCCTGTTAATGGCTGGAACCAATGCGTATAATGTGATGCTCCTCTAGACATAGCCCAGGATTTCATAGAAGATGCAACTTGTTCTGAGATACCTCTGTCAATTGGTGTTCCCGAATTAATCGAATCAATAATACTGCTAAAGGCTTCTTTAGATAAACTATCTTTCATTTTCTTCTGATCGAAGACATTGCTTCCATAAAAATCAGAAAGTTTTGTTGAAGGCATTTTTACTTCAGGAATTGTCCTTGAAAGTACTGCATTTAGTGCTTGAAATCTTAGAGATGACATTGTATGGCTGGGTTTTAATTAATTTTTGATAAAAATAATCGTTTCATCATAAAAATCAATATAAAAATCCATAAAAATTAAAATTATTTGAGAAAACTTTAGAGATATTAAAATTTTGGTTACAAATTCCAGAAATAATGCCAATAAATTGATAAATAAACGAGAATTTGTCCTTTTTATTTGTCTATTATACTTAAAAGTAAAATAGTTTAGTGTCCATCAATAATTTTGGATAAAGTATTGAACTTTAGTAAAACCTCTTATCTAATAGAATAATGCATCCGACATTCGTATAATTTTCATAGGTTTCTTTACTTTTGAAATTGCACACGTAAAAGCAAATAATTTCATTCTTTTATATCTTGAAATAAGCATTTTAGCAAGAAAATATTATAATATATGCTCAACTTGAAAGGCGTACATCATGTTGCAATTATTTGTTCTAATTACACCTTGTCAAGGCATTTTTATACCGAAATACTTGGGCTAAAAATTTTACAGGAGGTTTTTAGGGAAGAACGTAATTCATATAAACTTGATCTTGCAGTTAATGGAGAGTATCAGATCGAATTATTTTCATTTCCTGATCCCCCAGAAAGGTTATCGCGTCCAGAAGGAAAAGGCTTAAGGCATATTGCTTTTGAAGTAGATAATTTATCTGTATCAATTGCCGAACTAACTAAAAATGGGGTACTAACAGAAGAAATTAGAATTGACGAATACAGCGGGAAAAGGTTTGTTTTTTTTAATGATCCTGACGGGCTTCCAATAGAGCTTTACGAAAGTTAATGGCTAGTTTATTCCATTTCAAGCAGTTTTGCATTGATCAAACTGATTGTGCCATGAAAGTGAACACAGATGGGGTTCTTCTAGCTGCAATTTTAGATTCTGTAGCACCCACTAAGATACTTGATATTGGGACAGGCACTGGCTTGATTTCACTAATGCTTGCTCAAAGATTTCCATTGGCTTTAATTGATGCTGTAGAAATTGATGAAAACGCAGCAAGAACTGCAAAAAAGAATTTTTCTGAATCTCCTTTCTTTAACAGGCTTAGTTTATTTCATTCTTCAATGGAAGGTTATTTATTGAATTATGATGGGCAGTATGATTTGATAGTTTCAAACCCTCCATTCTTCATTAATTCTTTAAGATCAGAGGATCCTGTTAAGGGGATAGCCCGGCATACTGATTACTCTTTTTTTGAAAATCTACTGAAGGAATCAGCAAAAAAATTAAGTTCCAACGGTCTTTTATATATCATTTTGCCTATAGAAACATCTAAAATGATTGAAAAGTTAATGGCTTCAGTGCCCGAATTAGCGATAATTGATGAGATTTTAATACATTCCTATGCAGAATCAAAGCCTCATAGAAAGATATTACAGATTGGTTTCAATATTTCTGAACCAACCGTTAAGAATTTTGTTATCTATGAAAAGGCTGGTATTTACACCTCAGATTACCAGATACTGTTAAAGGATTTTTTAACAATTTTTTAAAGCTATTTTAGAATAATGAGAATTGGTTTACTATCAGATACGCATGGTTACCTTGATGATGCAGTTTTTAAACATTTTGATCTATGTGATGAAATTTGGCATGCTGGTGATTTCGGGACACTAGAGCTTGCCGATAAGTTAAACTCATTTAAGCCATTGAGAGGAGTTTATGGCAATATCGACGGAAGTGATATTCGTTCAGTTTATCCCGAAAAAAATAGATTTATTTGCGAACAGACTACAGTTTTGATGACCCATATCGGTGGTTATCCTGGCAAGTATGATCCCCGCATAAGAGAGGAAATTCAAAACAATCCTCCTAGATTA
>CAIJME010000437.1 GCA_903821625.1 uncultured Sphingobacteriales bacterium
AATAATAAAATATAGAACCCTTTGCATAATTTTTTAGTGCGTGTTGAATTTATTAAAAACTATATTTCTCATTACAAACATGATTTTTTTTGGTCACTATATTGCCTTTAGAATCTCGTTTATTTTCAACTATCTGTAAACATTCTAAGTGATCATTATTTAATCGGATAAATCGAACTATTCCTATAGTTGAAATTAATAGAAAAAGAATTGAAGGGTATAGTATTATTTTTTTCATTGAATAAAATGTTTGCCTTTTTTACATAAGTCAAATTTATAGTAAATGTTTGAAATGCATTATAATTGAACATGATATATACTTAGCGGTTAGTTATTATAATCAATACGTTCATTTTTTACAAAAATTACAAATTAAATATTTAATAATCAGTACGTTATAAGATAAGTTGTAACCAATATCCGATAAATACAATAATTGATACCCCAAAAATATTCTATGATTTGATTAGCGTTCTTTTGAAAACAACACAGAGATAACTTTCATGTGCGGAGCTGTTAAAATGGCTATTGACATAAAGAAAATGGCTAATAACCTCTCTAAATTACCCTTAAAAACTACAAACAAAAGTCCAATCATTAAAAATGATAAACCATTAGTCAACCACGATTTGCGATAAATAAACCAATAGCTTTTATCTTGCCAGCCTAAGAATTTTTTTATTTCAATCATAGAAAGACCAGCATGCCAGATATTAAAATAAAAGCCAAAACCTAGTAAAATGGGTAGGTTAAAAACAATAAGCATCAATACCACTAATTGCAAAACAGTTTCTAGTTGAACTAAACCAAGTAGTTTGCTTTGAAATAAGAAAATTGATAAAATAGGTATAAAAATGAGCAAAGAAGCGATCATCACTTCTTCCTGATATCCATAAAGCAATCTAAGCCTTTCAATCTGGCTTTGTTCAAAATCTGGAAAACCAAGAAGGATAGATTCTACATTAGGGAATTGAAAGAGCAGATAATTGACTAGAAAAAGTAAGCCATAAAATGAAAATAAAATTCTGGAGCTTAAACTTGTTTTTATTGCAAGTGCCTTTAAATCCATCTCACCAAAATGATAAGCAGAAATTACTATAAATAGTAAAATAGATAACTCCACACTAATTAACCACAATGAGGCATAAAGCACCGCAAACCCTAAGTAGAACAATAAAAACTTACTGATCGACCTCATATTCATTGCTTCGTTTCGTTCCTTATGATAGATAAAATGGTCTAAAGATCCATGCGGAATTCCAAAAAGAATGACTCCTAAACCAAAGAAAATGAGCTGTAAAGTTGAATGTAAAGGAAAAAAGTAGTGTATTACAAACAGAACAAAGGCTAGAATCAGAAATTTAAACCGATTAGATTTATAATTGAGCTTGAACATATTTGAAAACCTGTTTAAGGAATAATCGCTTTGGCAATGTATTAAAAAGGCTTAGCTCCTGCAAAAGTAAAGTGCTCTCATCTAGAAATGATAATATTTGTTTGAATGAGTTATTCAAAAATAATTGTTCCATGATCACAGAAACCTTTTCTGGTTGATTCTGAATGATCTGAAGAAGTAAGGTATCGTAAAAATGGAATCTGCCTAAACCTGGCATCTTTTTTATATTAATATTATTTGTTAAAAAGCATTTCATCAAATAGTCTGTATGACGTGAAATCCTATTAAATGCATAGCCTGTGCTTGGCTTGATTGCACCTGCTGCAGATCCGATATGGATTATCCCGTCTTTAGAACAAGCAGGGAATTCAAATTCGGTCATCGGAATTTTACCCCTTTCTTCTCTAATCAGCTCATAAGAGCAATTAAATTTTTCAGAGATATACTTTTCAAGATAGGCATCATATTCCTGATCAGAATAGCAATCCAATGACGAAAAAGAGGTAAATTCAATCAATGCCTCTGTTTCAGAAAATGGCAATACATACATAAAATGTACTGCCTGACCCTGAGCTATATTAAAATCCATAATGGTAGCCTCATTGGACTTAAAAACTGGCTGTTCCGTTTTTATAAACCATCCCTTAAAATGCTGCCAAAGTAAAATCTTATTATTTTCAATAATGGAGTAATCAATAATACTGCTATAAACATGCTGAGCCTGATATACGTTATTCTGAGTGTGCACCTGTTTTAAGTTAGAATCTGACTTAAACATTGTCACTTCCTCATGAATAACCTTAACCCTTGGAGAACTAGAGATCAGTTGATTATGATATTCAAAAAACAACTCGCTATTGATATAATTATACCTATACGGTGTAATGTCACTGGATGAATTAGACTTGGAAGAGCCAAATTTTAATTCTGACCAATGTTTTGAGATTAAAAAATCATACTCTGATGGTTTATGAGTCCAGAAACACCAGGATTTGTGAATGATCTGCCGATTACTCTCTATTAATAAAATATCCCCGGTTTGCTCGGCAGGTAACTTGAGCAAGGCATTTATTAATTGCATGCCTGCGCAGCCAGCACCAACGATAATTATATTGGCATCCATCATGATGTAAATACAAGTAAAAAAAGGGTATAAAAAACAAAAGGCATCCATTGAGGATACCTTTTGTTTTTAAATTAATTGAAATTCAATATATTATGAACAGCTTAAGCCTTTTTAGATTTTGCTGTTTCAGCAACTGCTACTGAATAGATAACTAAACCGAAACCAATTTTGTTAATTGCATCGGCTATGTTGTAAAACAAATCAATTGAACTAACTTCAAACATACCTGATAATAGGTTTCCAGGTAATACCATGTATCCAATTGGATAGATAGACCAACCTAAAGTAATGAAGATTTTCAACAAGAACATAGCATTTGCTAACGCAGCGCTGTTTGATTCTTTAGTTAATTTGGCAACATCACCAGCAAATACTTCGTAAACGATGTACAGATAACCTAGAGTAGATAGAACTCCCCACATGATATTGTTGTCAATACCAGAAGTTTCTCCAATGAAACCAAAAATTAACATAGCTAATGAACCAATGATCAACTTAAATAAAGTTGAACCTTTAGCACCAAAAGGCTTTGTTAAAAGATAAAATTCAACACACATCAATGGAACAGTTAATGTCCAATCTACATAACGAAATGCCGTTGGACTTTGTCCTGTTGCAAGATAAAAGTCTCTCATGTAGTAGTAGTGTACTGCTGCAATTCCAGTAATTAATCCTGAAACTAATAATGAAAGTTTCCATTTTGGATCTACTGAGCTTCTTTCAAAGAAGAAGAACACCGCAGATGCCAACATAGCCATACAACCTAAAAAGAAGGTTATTGCTATTGGGTCACCGTTTGTAATACGCGATAAAGCTGTAGCATCAGCAGACATCGCATTAAGTAATAATGTTGACATTTTTAATGATTATGGTTAATCCTACTCGTATGGCTTTTCAGATCCGCCCAGTTTTTTTTTAG
>CAIJME010000438.1 GCA_903821625.1 uncultured Sphingobacteriales bacterium
GCCGGTAGGCAGGCCTAACAATAAATTTTAATTCAAGTATGAATTAGCCTCAAGAAAATCAATTACCTTAGACTTTTCAAACCATAAAATCATGAAAAAGATCATTTTATTGCTATTGCTTCCAATTAGTGTACTAGCCCAGGATCGTCCTTATGGCAAAATATGGTCAACCCGTTCGCAGGTCATTGCCCAGCATGGAATGGCTGCAACGTCCCATCCACTTTCTACCCAGGCTGCACTTGACGTATTAAAAGCAGGTGGAAATGCAATTGACGCCGCTATTGCTGCAAATGCAATGGAAGGGGTTGTTGAGCCCCACATGAATGGTATCGGGGGTGATTTGTATGCCATCGTTTGGGATGCAAAAACAAAAAAATTATATGGTCTCAATGGTTCTGGACGTTCTCCAAAATCTTTGACCTTAGAGGAGTTTAAAAAAAGAGGGATTACACATATCCCTTCGCGCGGCCCGTTGCCAGTATCGGTTCCTGGTTGCGTGGATGCCTGGTTTGAATTGCATCAAAAATTTGGTTCTATGCCTATGAACAAAGTGCTTGAAAAGGCAGTATCCTATGCTAGAAATGGCTTTCCTGTGCACGGCGAATTAGCCAACTCTTTAAAAAATGTGGTGTCTTTATATGATCAGTATCCCAATGTGGCACAGCATTACTATCCTAAAGGTGAGGTACCTGTTGAAGGCGATATTTTTAAAAATCCCAACCTTGCCAACACGCTTGAGCGAATTGGAAAAGAGGGTAGGGATGTATTTTATAAAGGAGATATGGCTCGTACGATGGATGCCTTTATGAAAAAAAACGGCGGATTTTTGAGCTATGCTGATATGGCTTCTCATACTTCAACCTGGGTTGACCCGGTTTCGGTGAATTACAGAGGATATGATGTATGGGAACTACCACCAAACGGACAAGGGATTGCGGCCTTACAAATGCTGAATATTCTTGAAGGATATGATTTTTCTAAGATTCAATTAGGGAGTGCAGAACATATTCACCTGTTCACAGAAGCAAAAAAGCTAGCTTTTGAAGATCGTGCTAAATTTTATGCAGATATGGAATTTGCTAAAGTTCCGGTCAAAGAGTTAATCTCTGAAGCCTATGCGGCTGAACGTAGAAAGCTGATAGACCCTCATAAAGCCTCCGAACGTGTGGATGCAGGTAATCCGGCGATGAAAGATGGAGATACCATTTACTTGACTGTTGCCGATAAAGACGGCAATATGGTATCATTGATTCAGAGTAATTTTCGGGGCTTTGGTTCGGGGATGATGCCCGACGGGCTTGGCTTCATGTTTCAAGATCGTGGAGAATTATTCAATGTGATGAAAGAGGGAGAAAGTAATACCTATGCTCCCGGAAAACGGCCATTTCAAACAATCATTCCAGCATTTATGACCAAAGATGGGCAGCCAGTTATGAGTTTTGGTGTGATGGGTGGATCGTTTCAACCTTTAGGACATGTACAGATAGTGATGAATATAGTTGACTTTGGATTAAATGTTCAGGAAGCAGGTGATTATCCGCGCATAAACCACGATGGATCTTCTGAGCCTACAGGCGAGGGCATGGCTCCCAAAGGCGGTACGATTACTCTTGAAAGTGGATATACTTATGATGTAATTCGAAATTTAATGCAAAAGGGGCATCAGATTGGTTATATTAATGGGCTGTATGGAGGTTATCAGGCTATCCGCTATGATCCGGTACGAAAGGTATATTTTGGTGCTTCTGAATCTAGAAAAGACGGACAGGCAGCGGGGTATTGAAGGGGAAAGCTTAAAGGTGAAAGCAGAAAGCTAAAAGGTGAAAGCCTAAAGCATTAAGGTGTTAGCTATCAGGAATCGGAATGTCTTTGGAACACGAAAATCTGCCTTTTTGGTAGTTGCTGAATGCAGTTTTTCTTTCTTCGGTCAGTTGTCCCTTAAATTTTTATGGTCAGTTCAAGTCGTCCGCCAAAGCCAAGTTCAATGATTTTTTGAAGTGTCGAAATACGAGCTTCTTTTATATTGTTCTCGATTTTTGAAATATAGGATTTTGTGGTCCCTACTTTTTCTGCAAGTTGTTCTTGTGTCATTCCCATTTCTATGCGAGTGTCGTGAATCAAGGCACCAATTTTAAACGCTTCATAACCTGCTTCAAGTTCGTTACGTTCCTTTGTGCCACGTTTTCCGTAGTTCTTTTCTTTGAACTCTTCGAGTGTCATTAAGTTTTTATTTTTCGTTTTCATATTCTACTTTTATTTTAAGTGCCATGTCAATTTCTTTCTGTGGTGTCTTTTGCTTTTTCTTTTGAAATCCGTTTGCTAAAACAACCAATTTTCCTTGGTCAAAAAAGCAGAAAATTCTAAAAATATCACTCCCAAACTGAACTCGAATTTCATAAAGTCCATCCGTGTTTTCTATGTGTTTAAGATAAGTCTCTGGAACTCTTTGTAAGTCTTCAACTAAGTCAAAAGTCCAAACAATTTTAGATTTTACTTTCTTGTTTTGTTTGGCAAAGAAATCTTGAAAGTAGTTCTTATAAAAAGTTATCCTTCGATGTTTCTGATTTTTATCCACAATCCAAAGATAAGAATGTTTCCCTAAA
>CAIJME010000439.1 GCA_903821625.1 uncultured Sphingobacteriales bacterium
TAATCAGAATGCGCAAAGAAGGTGAATTAGGTAAAGTCATGTTTTTCCAGGGTTTATGTGGATTCAAAATTGGCGACCCGACGCAGTGGCGATTAAATAAACAATTAGCTGGAGGTGGTTCATTGATGGATATTGGAATTTATGCAATTAATGGCGCCCGTTATATGGTAGGCGAAGAGCCTGTTTGGGTTACTGCACAGGAAACCAAAACTGACCCTGAAAAATTCAAAGAAGGCGTAGACGAAACTATACAGTTTCAATTGGGATTCCCTAGCGGAGCGGTAGCGTCCTGCTTATCAAGCTACAATATGAGTAACCTGGATCGCTTTTTCTTAACTGCTGAAAAAGGCTTTGCCGAGTTACAACCTTCAACCGGTTATGGACCTATCAAGGGCCGTACAAACAAAGGTGAATTAAATTATGCCCATGTTACTCACCAGACTGTACAAATGGAAAAAATGGCCGGAATCATTTTATCAGGTGAAACGGCCCTGGTACCTGTAGATGGCGAAGAAGGTTTGAAAGACCTAAAAGTTATTGATGGCATCCATTTAGCATTAAAAACGGGAAAAAAGGTCAATTTAAAACTATAATTTGTTTACTGCAATACCCATTTTAGCATAAAATACCTAAGAATATGACGATAAGAAAAAGTAAAAATTTTAAAGTACTGCTTAAAACCCTTGTACTAATAGCAATCGCCTTAAGCGCATTTAAGCTTGTAAAACCTGATTCTGCAGCGTTAAAAATTAAAAAAGGTGATCATATCATTTTAATTGGGAATAACCTAGGTTCAAGAATGATGAACTATGGTCATTTTGAAACAGAAATGCAGCTTCGTTATCCAGACAGCATGCTTTACATCCGCAATATGTGTGATGGAGGAGATACTCCCGGATTCAGAGCGCATTCGAGTCGTGCACTACCCTGGGCATTCCCTGGAGCAGAAAAATTCCAGACCGAACTGGCAAAAAATTCAAATAGTGAGGGGTTTTATGATAGTCCAGATACCTGGATAAGCAATCACAAAGCAGATATAATCATTGCTTTTTTTGGCTACAATGAGTCATTTCAAGGTGCAAAAGGACTTGAAAACTACAAGGCCGAACTGGATGCCTTTATCAAACATACCCTAAAACAAAAGTATAACGGAACATCCGCACCACAGCTTGCAATTGTGTCTCCAATCGCTTTCGAAGATCTTTCGAAACAGTATGACCTTCCAAATGGAAAAACTGAAAATATAAATCTGGAGCTTTATGCAAATGCAATGAAAGAAGTTGCTGCAAAAAACAAGGTTCATTACTTAAATGTTTTTACGCCCACAAAACAATGGTATGATACCAATGAAAAAGCTCAAACTATTGATGGTTCTCAACTAACAGATGCTGCCTATGCTAAATTTGGTCCTCTTTTGGCCGATGGAATCTTTGGTAAATCTAAAGTAACACCTGCTATGGAAGCCAACCGGAAGTTAGTGCACGATGCCGTTATGGAAAAAAACTGGATGTGGCATAATGATGTCAAGATTCCTAATGGTGTTCATGTTTATGGCAGACGTTATAACCCCTTTGGGCAAGATAATTACCCTGCTGAGATAAAGAAGATCAGAGAATTGACACTGATAAGAGACCAGGCGATCTGGATGGCGAATAAAGGTAAAAAAATGGACCTGGATGCAGCTGATAAAAATACCTCGCCGCTACCCAAGATAGCAACCAATTTCAATCCCGACAAAAACGGCAGCCTTGAATATCTGTACGGACAAGATGCCTTAGATAAATTCAATTTACCTCCAGGATATAAAATCGATCTTTTTGCTTCCGAAGTTGAATTTAAAGACATGGAGAATCCTGTTCAATTATCATTTGATAATAAAGGTAGGCTTTGGGTTGCTACAATGCCCACTTACCCACATTGGCAGCCCGGCGATAAAAAGCCTAATGATAAGATCATCATTCTAGAAGATACCAATAATGATGGAAAGGCCGATAAGCAAACCACATTTTTAGACGGGATACACCTTCCAGTAGGTTTCGAAATTGCACCCGAAGGTGTTTATGTTTCGCAGGGCACCAACCTAGTGCTTTTTAAAGATACGAATGGGGATGATAAAGCTGATTCAAAAGAAATTTTGTTAAGTGGATTTGATGACCATGACACACACCATGCGCACCATGCCTACACAGCAGATCCTTCTGGAGCAATTTATATGGGTGAAGGTGTGTTTTTACATACCAACGTAGAAACCTCTTATGGACCAGTTCGTGCAACCAATGGTGGGTTCTACAGATATAATCCTGCCCGCCGTCAGTTGGAGCGCACAGCCCAGCTTTCCATTCCAAATCCATGGGGAATTGCTTTTGATGAATGGGGACAGAATTTCTTTGCTGAAACCTCGGGGCCCGATGTACTTTGGATGATGCCCGGTTCTGTTAAGTCAAGATATGGGGTTGCCACTCATAAATCTACAAACCTGATTGAAGATAAACATCGAGTACGCCCTACCTCTGGTCTTGAATTCATTTCAAGTCGCCATTTTCCGGATGAGGTACAAGGTGATATGCTCATTAATAATACCATAGGTTTTTTAGGAACTAAAGAACATACTATGGCAGATAAAGGAACTGGCTATGTAAGTAAACATCGTCAGGATCTCCTAGTATCTAAAGACAGAAATTTTCGTCCTGTAGATATGGAATTTGCCCCTGATGGCTCACTCTATGTAGTAGATTGGCACAATGTGCTGATTGGCCACATGCAACATAATGTTCGTGACCCGCTTCGCGATCATTCTCATGGACGAATTTACCGCATCACCTATCCATCCAGACCACTGGTTAAACCAGCTAAAGTTGCAGGCGCAAGCATCAATGAGCTTTTAGATAACCTAAAACTTCCTGAATATCGTACCCGCTATAGAACAAGACGTGAACTTCGCGGCAGGCAGGTTTCACAAGTTCTTGCTGCCATTACTCCATGGGCAGCAAAACTTGATAAAAAAGATCCTCGATATGAGCACCATTTGCTCGAAGCATTATGGGTAAGCTGGGGTTTAAATAAGGTTGACCAAAAATTACTTCGTCAATTGCTTCAGGCAAAAGACTACAGAGCCCGTGCTGCTGCTGTGCGAGTTTTACGATATACTGGCCATCAAGTAGCAGATCAGCCAAACTTACTTGTTCAGGCTGCCAAAGATGTACATGGCAGAGTACGGTTAGAAGCAATTGTAACCGCATCTTGGTTAGAAAAAAATAAAGGTGATGCCATTTTAATGGAAGCTGCGAAACATCCTCTTGATGAATGGATGGTACCAGCCTATGAAACATCTCTTGCACACCTCAATGGACAGGAACGCATTGTGAAAAAAGAAGAACCAATTTTAACTGATCTGAAAGGGACCGAGCGCGATCTATTCGTAAAAGGAAAGGCAATCTATGCGCGTGATGGATATTGTAACACCTGTCATCAGAGTAATGGAAAAGGTTTGGAAAGCTCCGGCTTCCCCCCTCTTACAGGCACAACCTGGGTTACCGGCAGCGAAGAACGTTTAATCAAACTGGTTTTAAAAGGCCTTTACGGCCCGATTGATGTTCTTGGTAAAAAATACCCTGGACAGGTACCTATGACACCTTTTGCAGGAATGCTAAATGACGATGAAGTTGCAGCAGTATTAACTTATGTGCGAAACTCGTTTGGTAATAAAGCTACGGCTATCACAGCAGAAAAAGTTAAAGCCACACGCGCTTCAGTTCAGGACAAAATCGGTTTTTATTCACCTGAAGAATTATTAAAACAACATCCTTTAGAAAAATAAAACCTAATCAGATTTTACCCGGATTGAAATATTAAATTATATTTTTCAAATTGAGTAAAGGCAAATTAGTTAATTAAAAAAAATGAAAAACATAAAAACATACAGACTGCTTACGTTCATGATGATCCTATTCATGAATGCCGGATTTGCATTCGCTCAAAAAAGCCCACAATGGGTTGTATATCAAGGAAATGAAGGCCCTGGAAAAGGCAAGCATATTGTATTTATAAGTGGTGATGAAGAATATCGTTCGGAGGAAGGCTTACCCATGATGGCAAAGATTCTGGCAGAGCGTCATGGCTTTAAGTGCACTGTTTTATTTGCTCTAGATCCAAATACTACTAACATCAATCCTGATAATCAAACCAATATACCCGGGCTAGAACACTTGAAAACAGCTGATCTGATGGTTATGTTATTACGTTTCAGGGAATTACCCGACGAACAAATGAAACATATTATAGATTACACGAATGCCGGAAAACCAATTGTAGCCTTGCGAACTTCAACGCATGCATTCAGCTATTCACGTAATAAGGAAAACCCTTATGCCAAATACAGCTATAACAGCAAAGTAAAAGGCTGGGAAGGTGGTTATGGAAAGCAGGTGCTTGGTGAAACATGGATTAATCATCATGGTGTACATGCCAAAGAAGGCACCCGGGCATTGGTTAATGGCCTTGTGAAAGATCATCCAATTTTGCACGGAGTAAAAGATATCTGGACACCAACTGATGTATATGGCATTCTGGGGCTACCCAATGATGCTCAGGTTTTGATATTTGGCCAAAGCACGATGGGGATGACCCCAACATCACCTTTGAGTTTTGAAAAATCGGTTATGCCCGTAGCCTGGATCAGGAGTTATAACTCAGCAAGTGGTAAAAAAGCAAAGATATTTACTACAACAATGGGATCTTCAGTTGATCTTTTAAGTGAAGACCTGCGCAGATTAGTTGTGAATGCCTGTTATTGGGCATCTGGTTTGGAACAACAAATTCCGGAACGTAATAACGTTCAACTAGTTGGCCAGTACAATCCAACCATGTTTGGTTTTGGAAAGTATCAGAGAGGACTAAGTCCTGCTACATTTGAATGAAAGAGATAATTTAAGGTAAACTCTACATAATATTTAAAACCACATAGAAACATAGCATTTTATAGCTTCTAGACTACATTTTAGAGACAGATAGCAGCGAAGCTTCGCTTTAATCTATGTGATTTACATTCTATGTTTCCTTTAAAGCATAATATAAATCTATGTGGTTAAATTTTAATCTTTGCTCTTTGAACCTTGATTCATTTTAAAAACCACATAGAAACATAGCATTTTATAGCTCCTAGACTACATTTTAGAGACAGATAGCAGCGAAGCTTCGCTTCAATCTATGTTTCCTTTAAAACATAATAAATTTAATCTATGTGGTTAAATCTTAACCTTTAGATAGTTCAATATAGAACTCAGATTAATTTAGAA
>CAIJME010000440.1 GCA_903821625.1 uncultured Sphingobacteriales bacterium
AGCCAGGTTCTATGGGTCAAATGCCATGCCCTGAATTAAAGGAACATGCAGGTGTTTGGAAATTCAGCGAAAGTAAGTTAAACCAGAAGCAAAGTGATGGTAAGATGTATGCCACAGGTATCCGTAGCATTGTTGGAATGTCATGGAATAATTTAGACAACTCGTTGTACGCCATGCAGCATGGACGTGATGATTTTACCAGAACATGGTCAAGTCTTTACACGCCATGGCACAGTGCTTTATTGCCTTCTGAAGAATTTCTGAAAGTGCCAGAAGGATCTGATTCTGGCTGGCCATACTATTATTATGACTTTATGCAGGGAAAGAAATTATTGAACCCTGAGTATGGTGGTGATGGTAAAAAAGAAGGCGATGCGGCAAAATATAACATGCCGATCATTGGTTTCCCAGGACACTTTGCCCCAAATGATTTACTATTCTATACAGGGAATCAATTTCCTGAACGTTATAAAAATGGTGCATTCATTGCATTTCATGGTTCAACAATTCGTGCTCCATATCCACAGGGTGGATATTGCGTAGCCTTTGTTCCTTTTAAAAATGGAAAATTTTCAAGTGAGTGGGAATTATTTGCTGATGGATTTGGTGGTGTAGATACCATTGTGAATACATCTGATGCTAAAGCTCGTCCAATGGGTTTAGCTCAGGGTCCTGATGGGTCTCTTTATATGAACGAAAGTGAAAACGGTAAAATCTGGAGAGTAATGTACAAAGGTGACAAGAAAACCTTCGGTACTAAACAGTTGGCAGGAATGGCTGCCCGCAAGTTAACTTCACCTAACGTGAAAACTCCTGATGTTGAAAAAGATAACTTGATGAAAGGTCAATTAGCAGCGGGTTCTAAATTGTATAATACGTATTGTGCTTCTTGCCATCAGCAAAATGGAAAAGGTGACGGAACACGTTTCCCGCCTCTTGCTGAATCTGATTGGGTGAATGGCGACAAGAAAAGATTGATTCAAGTAATATTGAACGGTCTTTCTGGTCCTGTTACAGTTAATGGTGTTGGTTACAATGAAATAATGCCTCCTCATGGTTATCTTAAGGATTCTGATATTGCTCAGATATTAACCTATGTAAGGTCAAGTTTTGGCAATAAGTCTGGATTTATTAGTCCGAATGAAGTATCCAGATACCGCGCTTAATAATAACATAGTAAACTAAAAAAATGAAATTTATCGCCTATATTTTATTTATATCACTGCCTTTCTCTATGAAAGGCAGTGATATTCTTTCTTCTGAAAAGAGTATAGTTTCAGCTGCTAAGCCCTTTCAAAAACCTGCCAACAAAGAGTATTTAGTTTCTAAACTAAAGAAACCGATGAAAATTGATGGAAATTGGAATAAAGCGCAATGGAAGAAGATTGAAACAATAAAAATTGATAATTATATGGGTACAGTTTCTCCGTTTAAACCAACGGTTGAGGCCAAAATGATTTACGATACGGACAATGTTTATGTGATCTTTCGTGTAAAAGATCAATTTGTAAAGAGTATTGTTACAGAATATAATGGAAATGTATCGGGTGATTCCTGTGTTGAATTCTTCTTTTCGCCCGACTCAAATGAACCATTAAAATATTTCAATCTTGAAATAAATGCTGGTGGAACACCACTTATTTTTTATGTTACAAAAGCATTGACCGAGTTTGTTAAACTTCAGGCTCTTGACATAAAGCAGATTGAAATTGCTCATTCTCTGCCTTCTGTAGTTGATCCTCAAATCACAGAACCCGTAACTTGGACCATCGAGTACAGGATTCCATTATCAATGTTAAAGAAGTTTTCAAATGTTACAAATCCAGCTCCAGGTGTTATCTGGAAGGCAAATTTTTACAAAACAGGTAGCAGAACATCTAATCCTAATTACCTTACTTGGAATTTTGTAGATAATCCAAGACCAAACTTTCATCTTCCTCAGTTTTTTGGAGTTTTAAAGTTTCAATAGTTAGAAAGAAATTTTAAGATTCTTAAGGTCATGGAAAAGCTGGCAATCATCGGGTCTGGTACTATGGGTCATTCCATTGCTTTGAATGGTGCATGGTCAGGATTAAATGTAAGAATGTACGGTTTGAACCAAGATGATCTCACAAAGGGCTTAGAGGGAATAAAAAATAAGTTAATGGTATTAAGTCAACATGGTTTGATCTCTTACCAGGATATTGAAGTTATCCAGTCAAGAATTTCTACAAGCCAATCCATTGATGATACTGTTAAGGGTTCAAGTTTTGTAATTGAATGTATTCCTGAAGATCTTTCTTTGAAACAGCAGCTTTTTAATCATCTTGATCAACTGTGTGCGCCTGACGTGATTTTAGCAACAAATACTTCTGGATTAAGCCTAAGTCTTATTGCATCGGGTACTAAAAATCCAGAACGAACTGTGCTAACTCATTTCTGGAATCCTGCCCATCTGGTTCCTCTGGTAGAAGTGCTCCGGACTAATAAAACGACTGAGGATACCTTTAATCGTACCATCGCTCTTCTGAAATATATGCATAAAAAGCCTATCGAAGTAAAGCGGGAAGTACCTGGTTTGGTAGGTAATAGGCTTCAGTTTGCACTTTTCAGAGAGGCTCAATACCTGCTTGAAGAAGGAATTGCTTCAAAGGAAGATATTGATGCAGCGGTTACCTACAGCATTGGAAGACGTTTGCCTGTTACCGGACCTTTACTTTCTGCAGATATGGGCGGACTGGATGTATTTGCCGCTATCTCTGATTATCTTTTTGAAGACCTTAGTAAATCAGATCGTTCCTTTCAAACCCTTACAAAATTAGTAGAACAAAAAAAATTGGGTAGTAAAACAAAAAGGGGATATTATGAGTGGGATAAAGACTTTTCGACTAAGGTAAATCAAGCTAGAGAAAAGGAATTGATTCGTCACCTTAAACAAGACAGAGGAATAGAATAGCGCTATCTGATCTTTACGGTCAGTGATAAAATATACTTAGAATTAATATTTAACCCATCCTAAAATGAAAAGCTTAGTTTACTCGAAATCGGCAGAATTACTTGAGAGATCAAAGAAAGTTCTTGCCGGAGGTGTATCCTCCGAATTCAGGAAATACAATCATCCTCATGCGATATTTTATACGCATGGAAAGGGTAGTCATCTTTTTGATGTTGATGGCAATGATTATCTGGATTTTACGCTTAGTCAGGGGCCATTAATTCTTGGACATTCACATCCTCATGTATTAAAATCAGTTGCTGATTATTCTGAAGAAGGACAATTGTTTGCTGGTCAGCATATTAAGGAGATTGAGCTCGCTGAGACTCTGAATCGTATTATTCCCTCAGCAGAATTGATGCGTTTTTGTCTGGATGGCTCAGAGGCAGTACAAACAGCTTTAAGAGTGGCAAGAGCAAAAACAGGGAAGCAAAAATTTCTTCGTTTTGAAGGACATTACCATGGCTGGCTCGATAATGTTGCCTGGGGTATATCTACACCATCTGTAGATGCATTGGGCAGCAGAGAAAACCCGAATGTGTTCCCATGGTCGGCAGGCTTACCTGAGCATGCTAAAGATGAGTTTATCATTTTGCCATGGAATGATCTTGATTTAGTTAAAAAGACTTTGGCAGACCATCACCACGAAATCGCTGCCATAATTACTGAGCCAATCATGTGTAACAATGGATGTATTGTGCCGAAAGAAGGCTTTTTGCAGGGATTGCGCGATCTTTGCGATCAATATGGTATTGCCTTGATATTTGATGAGGTGATCACAGGATTCAGAATGAGTATTGGTGGATCACAGCGGTATTTTGGTATAACTCCCGATATGTCAATTTTTGCCAAAGCGATGGGTAGCGGTTACCCAATTAGTGCGATCGTAGGTAAAAGAGAATGGATGAGCCTTATTGAGGATGCAAAAGTGATTCATGCAGGTACTATGAATTCCAGTAACCCCACAATCGCTGCCGCATTGGCAACAATTGAAGTTCTTGAAAAGGAAAATCCTTATGAGCGAATGTTCAGATTTGGGAATAAATTAATGGATGGTTTAAGAAAGGCTGCTGCTGCTAATAATCATAATTTATTGGTTCAAGGTCCGGGCCCGATGTTCAACATCGGGTTCACCGATTTAAAATCAGTGAATGATTATAGAGATACGCTGAGCTATGATCGTGCTAAACTGGGTAAATTTATATCTGCTATGCATGATGAACGGGTTAGAATTATAGGACGTGGTTTATGGTACATAAGCGCCGCCCATACCGAAGAGGATATTGATCATGCAATTGAAGTTTCAGCAAGGGTAATGGGGAGCATATAAATCATTAGATTTATACTTTTATTGTTGCAATAATCATAATTTCTTACAAATTGCGGTTTAATTAATGACTATGGATACTGGGAAGCTTTTGGAAGCTATTTTGCCAAAAGAACGGATAAAATGCCGCCTAATTGACCTTGTTGCTTATGCTTCGGATGCTGGATTTTATTATCTGCGGCCAAAAGCCGTTGTGCAGCCTGTCAGTGAACACGAAATCATCGCATTGTTGGCTTTTTCACATCAGCATAAAATTCCCATTACCTTTCGCACAGGAGGAACCAGCTTATCCGGACAATCGATAACCGATGGTATTCTGGTAGATTTGAGTCAGTACTGGAATCAATTGATTATTGAAGAAGAGGGAAATTTAGTTAGGGTGCAGCCCGGAATCACAGGTTCCATGGTAAATAACTACCTCAAAAAGCATAAAAGAAAGATTGGTCCCGATCCATCCAGTATTGATGCGGCAATGATGGGAGGAATCCTTTCAAACAATTCAAGCGGTATGTGCTGTGGGGTTAGTCTGAATTCCTACCATACTACACGGCATATTCGGTTCATTCTTCCTTCTGGAAAAAGTTTTTCTACAGAGAATAAAGACGATTATTTCCGTTTTGAGCAGGAATGTCCGGATGTCTATTCATCAATTTTAAATTTACGGCAACAGATTGCTGATAATCCGACGCTTTCAGATCGTATCAGAACAAAATATCTCAGCAAAAACACTGTGGGATACTCTTTGAATGCCTTTATCGATTATTCTCATCCGCTGGATATTTTTTCTCACCTCTTGATTGGTGCAGAGGGTACTTTAGGCTTTATCGCCGAGGCAGTCATGGAAACGGTGGCCGACTATCCTTATAAATCATCCGCATTTATATATTTTGAAAATATTTATTCTGCCTGCCAGGCGATTGAGCCTTTAAGAACGACAGGCGCTGAAGCCGTCGAATTAATGGACCGGGCGTCTTTGCGTTCAATTGAAAATGTAAAAGGGGTTCCTGCAATTCTGAAAACTCTACCTGACCAAGCCGCTGCTTTATTAGTGGAGTATCAAAGCAATAGTGTGGATGAACTTCAGGCAAAGATTGAGAGCTTAAAGCCTTATTCAGCAAAATTTGCATTGCTAGAACCTATCAGTTTTACTTCCGATCCTGGAATTCAGGCTTTTTACTGGAAACTGCGTAAGGGGATGTTCCCTGCCGTTGGCGCGGTAAGGGCAAGCGGAACAACCGTTGTACTGGAAGATATTGCCTTCCCTGTTGCTCAG
>CAIJME010000441.1 GCA_903821625.1 uncultured Sphingobacteriales bacterium
AGATGTAAACAATAAATACTTTCTAGATAATGAAGATTTAGAATCTATAGGTAAAATTAGTTTGAGACAAGAACCAAGCTATAGAAAGATTATTCGTTCACTTGCAATTGATTATTTAAAAGGGACTAAAAATGCAGCGATTCCTCTAAAAAAATTAAAAGAATTATTCCAAGAGCATATTCCCTCCGACATTAAAATTCAGAATCTCTATAAAATTTTTGGAGAAGACTTATTCTTAAAAACAATCATCAATGGTAAACCCCATATTCAATTAAAAATTGAGAATTTACCAGAAGCAAAAACACGCGAAGAAGAAACCATTGATACCACAATACCGTTTGAAGATGAAAGCGCTTCTGATGTTATTGAAACAAGAATTCCTGTTCCCGAAAGTCGACCAGCCGCTGAAATTTTCAAGTATATAAATGAACGAGAAGCATTTGACTTTTCGAAATTTGATAAACAAATCAAGAAAGAACTTATTCAACTAGGATTAAAAAACGAATGGATTTCAGATGGTTTAGCAACCTTTTACAATGCGTTAAAAATCAATGGAGAGTATAGCCGTTGGGGAAGATCCTTATTGCAATCTATTTATGATTTATGGTTTTCACGTACCGATTTTTATGATAGGGAAGCCTGTATCATTAAACTGACTCACGGTTTTGAAACCTATCTTAAAAAATTAGATACAGACCTTATAAATTTAGATGGACTTGGAACTTGCATACATTCTAATTTCCAGTTAGAATCATTGTACACCTACAGGGCTGAAGCAAAATCAATACATTCATCCTTAATAAACCACGAAAAAAGAAAATTTTCAAAAACCATGGGTAGTCTGGTATTTTTTAGAAACCTTTTTACCCATGATAACAATAGTGAGCATTTAGAAATGGGTCTTCATAATCAAATCAAATTCGCTTCTGATTTTATTGCACTTTATGTTTATGTAGGATACTTATTGAAAGGTTAAAAAATTAAGGCTTTAAAAGACCCGTCTAAACCATCCATTTTAGGGTTTAAATAGTATACCCCGAAATTGTGGTAGCTACAGGGTTTGCATGTATTAATTTATACTAAATTGATATAAACCTGAATCAGAAGTATTGCCTTTTGTATCTCTTGTTATGACCTTCCAGTAATAGGTTGTGGCAGAGTTTACGCTTACATTGGATAAGCTAGATTCGGTTAATTTACTTTGAAGAATTGCAGGAGTATTCGTTGTTCCAAAATATACATCATAGTTTGCAATATCGTTATCGGTATCTAAACCCCGCCATTGAAGTGTAATTTTGCCATTCGTTGCTGATAATTTTTGTCCTAATGTTGGGCTAATTATTTCGGCCGGATAGGGTGGGTAACTTATCACGCCTAAACCTGAATTATAAAATTTCCAGACAGGGCTACTAGCCGTTGTTAGACTTTTACTTGACTTAGAAGTTATAAACCATGAATAAGGTGTATTTCGCTTTAATGTGACTTCCAAGCTTGTAGTACTTGTTTGTTGATTAGAAACCGAATTTGTCAATAAATTTTTAATAGTTAACTCATAACTTTCTGCATTAGCCGCAGCAGACCATTTAAATTCAATAGTGCTTTCAGTATCAGATATTATTTTGCCCGCAGTGCAAACCTCATCTTTTAAAGGTGCTACTAAAACACTTGCCTCTGGTGCTGGCGGTATGGATTCCTTTTTGCCACAGGTAGTTAGTACTACAACTAAGAATAATGCAACTGCAATTTTTAATAAATTCATTTCTTTAACACTTTGTAAACATCCTTACCAATTGCAATAGTGTAGTATCCGCTATCTAATCTGCTTAAATTCAATTGGATTATTCCATCTTGAAGTGCATGCATTGCTTGATATACTGGAAATCCACTACTATTATATACATTAACACGAATAGTTGAACTGTCTTCTTGATTGATTTTAAGATTTAATATATCCGTAAATGGATTGGGATACGCCAATACTTTTTCATTGACAAAAATATCTTCCTGATATACCCCCTGGCATTCTTTATCAGTCACAATACGGACTTTATTCCATCCATTTTTCAATTCCAAATTATAAGAACTGTTGGACGTTGTAACGAGTTGATCGTTTAAACTGATACGATAAGTAGAGCCCCCAGACAGTGCTAATTTCAATATATTTTTTGCCGGATTCAGTTGTGAATAGACCGATAAATCTTTGGGTTCAGTAATGACCAAATCATAACATAATTTTCTATCCATTTTTCCTTTTATTGAAAAACAAAGGGTATAATTTCCAGAAGAAAGATTTGAAATATCTAATGATTTGGTCAATGAAAATTCTTTTAGTGCGGCACCTGATTTTGTTAATGTAACCTGGTAATCGAACGAATTTTCGGCGGTTATATTTATTTTTCCATTGTCTAAACTGCTACAGGTTTCGCCAGTAGTTGTTATGGTAAAGTTTTTACTCGGCAATGGAAAAATATCATTATCGCAGGTATCACCAATACCATCTTTGTCAATATCTGCTTGATTGGCATTAGCAACCGACAAACAGTTATCAAGTTGATCAATTATGCCATCTAGGTCAGAGTCTTTAAGCTCGGTTCCCAAATATCGAATTTGGTTGTTCACTTTATTAAAATAGTTAACAACCGGAAGCCCTTCATTTTCAAATGAATCGGTAATAATTAATTTTGACCCAATAATTCCATCCGCTAATTCAGACACTTTTGATGAGTTAATAGACATCAAGGTTTTTGAAATTGAGCTATTGATTTTTATTGGACTGTCTTTATTTACCTGAACAAAGCCGCCACCTGTAGAAGCAAGCTTAAAATTGTCGAACTCTAGAACCAATTTCCCATTAATATCAATGGCATCCGATTTTACTTCCAAATTCAATTTATCTAAATTGCTATACCCTTGATCTTGCAAATTAGTTTGAAGAAGGTATGATTTAGGCAATTGGGTATCTTTGGTATAAATAGTATTTGTTGTGGCAATAAGTTGATCTTTATCATCTTTAAGTTGAACAGTTAGATAAATCACCCCGTCTAACACCCCACTCACACTTATTTTATTAATAACTACACTGTCTTGATCCAGTATCCCTTCGCCCCTAACTACATTACCGCCCATTAAACTATAAACAGTATAGACATACTTTTTACCTTGACAGGGCTTACAACTTATACTAGCACTTATTGATTCTACACTCGCTTTATTAATAAACTTATTTAAAATTTGAGCCTTTAAATCCTTTTGTAAAACTATATCTGATTTAATAATATCGAATCGAATGATTTCAACAAATGAGTAATTCTTAAAGTTTCCAGCTCGATCAAGGGTTTGCATAGATGAAATACCCCATTTTCCAGGAACCGATCCTTTAGGTAATAATAAACTGAGGTTAACAGGTTTCCAATTCGAGTTATTATCAGGTGTCAAATTGTAAAAATATTTCGATATGGTATCACTGGTAGATTG
>CAIJME010000442.1 GCA_903821625.1 uncultured Sphingobacteriales bacterium
CTACGTTGTTTTAACACCGGCTTAAATTCCAGGATATTATCTTCAATGATACGCTCAGCAAAAATGAGCTCCTCATAACGTTCCTGTAAATTACTATTTGCTATTTCCTGTAAGCTATGAACTTCAATAAATGTAACCGGGTTATTATCAAGCACTTCAGGGCTAGTATCATTTGGTACCGCTAAGTCTACAATTACTTTCCTAGAGGTATCAGTATTGAGTAAAGAATTATAAATTTCATTTGTTAGGATAGGCTCTGTAGCACTTGTACACGTAATGATCACATCAAAACCATCCTTGAATGTTTTTAATGCATCAAGACCATAAGCTTTTCCACCAAGTTCATCAGCAAGAACCTGAGCGTTTTGGAGTGTTCTATTAAAGATAGTGAAGTTGGAATATTTATGTTTCTGGAGATACTTTGAAATATTTTTATTTGTTTCACCAGCTCCAATGATCAGTATCCGTGATTGCGTACACATTTTAAGCTCACGTAGTTTTCTGTAAGCTAATGAAACTACTGAGATTGGCTTTCGCGCAATTGCTGTATTAGTGTAAACTTCTTTTGATGTCTTTACAACCCTGTTCATGACAAGGCGCAAATAATCGCCAGTAAAACCAGCTAAACGACAGGTATCATACGCTTTACGTACCTGAGCAAGGATTTCTTTTTCGCCAACAACCAGACTTTCTAGAGAACATGAAATGCGAAGAAGATGATTCAATGCCTCTACATCCTCGTAAATAGAAACCTGATCGGCAAAAGCCTGAACCTGTTCATCAGATACCGGCAAATTCAAAGCCTGAATAAATTCTCGAACAAACTCATTCGAAAGATTCTGATCAGCAGTAAAAACAAACTCTACGCGATTACAAGTACCGATGTAAAATATTTCAGGAATGTCAAACTTACGTCTGACACTTTCTAAACTACTCTCCAAAGATTCGTTACAGATGACAAATTTACCTAAATCTTTAAGGTCAATTTGTTTATGCGTAAAAGCAATAACTTTTAAATACTTCAAGTTCTCCTACTCCTAATTATAAACCATAACAAATGTAACTAATAAGCGTTTTTGAATATGTCACGCCTTTGTAAACACAAGCGTTTAGAAAGATTATAAATAAGGAAAAATCTTAAAAATATCTAATCTTTTAAGCGGCTCAAAGTTTTGATTCAGAGGATTATTAAATTGACCTAAAAGAATGATAATTATGACCTATAGACTATATAAATCAGCTTTATTAAAAATTCTATATTGAACTAATCGAAAATAAATGAACAGAAAACTGGTAAAGACCCATGAATGATCCATTCATAAAAATCGCCTATGCCAACAACTAAAAAACAACAGACAATAATCAGCAAAGAATTACCGGACACTTCGTTTTGAGATCTGGCCATAACCAAATTTTTTGCCGAGATGAAAAGTATCACAAAATTTCTTCAAAAATCGTTAAATTTCATATCTTGATTAATGGTCTTTTTGATGAATATCAGTGGATCAAAACAGAGTTATAATACAATACCATTAAAAACGTTTGGCCTATATGATCATCCATCAATCATTCACAATAGAAGGCGCTGAAGGCAAACCGATTTTAATGGACCTAAGCTTTAAAACTAGCCAGGAAGAAAATCCGATGGTAATCTTTGTTCATGGATTTAAGGGGTTTAAAGATTGGGGTGCATATAACCTTGTTGCAGAATACTTTGTTAAGCAAGGTTTCAGATTTCTGAAATTTAATTTTTCTCATAATGGCACAAGGCCTGAAAGCCCCAATGAATTTACAGATCTCGGTGCATTTGGTGGTAATACTTTTTCCAAAGAATTTACTGATTTAGACCTAGTGATCTCTTTTGTAAAAAGCGGTATTGAATTTCAGGCACCTGCAAATTTAAGTCTGATTGGTCATAGTCGTGGTGGTGGCACATGCATCATTCAAGCTGCTAAAGATCAACGCGTTAGCAAAATAGTTACCTGGGCTGCAATTGCTGATTTTAGGAGCCTTTGGAAAAAAGAGGATGAGATAGAATGGCAAAAGAAAGGGGTAATATTTAATTTCAATTCCAGAACAAAACAATATACCCCACTAAAAATTGACCTTTTACATGATCTAGAGAAAAATTCCAAATCATTTGATATTCTACAAGCAGCAGGCCGCATCAAAAAGCCTTGGCTTATTCTGCATGGCGATCAGGATGAAAATGTGCTAACCGGCGAAGCTATAAAGCTGAAAGAGAATTGCTCAAATGCAGAGTTGTTTATTGTTCCCTATGCAAATCACGTTTTTGGAGCTTCACATCCTTTCACAAAAGAAGAATTACCTCTTGCATTACAGTTAACTTGTGAAAAAAGTGTTGAGTTTTTAAGAAAAGAGGTTTAACATTATTTTAGCCCAAAAGATCTTTGCTACTCTTAATTACCAAGCTCAGGATCTACCCAATTTCCATCACCGCGGATGATTCCGATTAGTTCATCTAAGGCATTTTCGGTATTCACATTTTTCTTAACTACCTCTTTACCGCGATAAAGCGTGATCTTTCCAGGACCTGTACCAACATAACCATAATCTGCATCTGCCATTTCGCCCGGACCATTAACAATACAGCCCATGATTCCAATCTTTAATCCTTTCAGATGATCCGTACGACTGCGGATCATTTGGGTAGTAATCTGCAGATCAAATAGCGTTCTGCCGCAACTAGGGCATGAAATATATTCTGTTTTGGATATTCTTGAGCGGGTAGCCTGTAAAATTCCGAAAGATGTAGAAAGAATAGTTTTTGAAGATATATCTGAAGCATCTGCCCACACACCATCACCAAAACCATCCAAAAGTAAGCCACCGAGATCGGTTGCAGCATATAACTGAAAATCTGTATCCTTAGGCAAAATAGTCGCACTTTGATCCGTCAGACTATATTTTCTCTTAATAATTACCGGAATCTTCAGACCCCTATTCAGGAGTTTGAAAAATACATTTCGCTGATCCTGCAATCCACAAATAGCATGTGTTTCTAGAACAAAAACAAGCGTATTATCTATTGAAAGTTCTTTGAATAGCTCCGAATCAATATCCTGATTAGAAATAGAAACTAAGTTCAATGCCGGATCATGATCCTTTGATGAAGTATATTCTTCAAGCGAATAAAATGGATGACAATTACTCTTATCACCAAGTAATTTCCATGTTGAATAATTATAAAGCTGCTTTAAATTTCCAGGAAAGCTGAAGGATGGTAATTCATCAGCCAGGTAAACAAAATCGGTTGATTGCTCGGCCATATTGTATTTATCAAGCAGTGATGAATACAAATATCCCACCTCCGATAAAATTGCCGGATCCTTCAAATTTTTCTTTGAAATATCGATTACAACCCTCGGAACTTGGTGACCACCAATAAAGGTATTGAGTTCAGAGGTGTGACGCTTCTGGTATTCGTAAGGATTATGTGTGTTGTCTGAGGTCTGAGGACTGAGGTCTGAAGACTGAGGTCTGAGGTCTGAGGTCTGAGGTTCGAGGTCTGATAACTTAGAACCGATAATTGCTAATTCCCTGCCTTTGTATCGGTCAGCTAATGAAATAGCCACAGGCGCTTCAAATTCAGGATCTTCGGTAAGCGAGACTCGGATGGTGTCACCCAATCCATCTTCTAGCAATGCACCAATACCTACAGCTGATTTTATTCTGCCGTCTTCTCCATCGCCAGCCTCAGTTACACCTAGGTGTAGTGGATAGTTCATCCCTTCTTTAACCATGGTTTCAACCAACAGACGATAGGCCTGAACCATAACCTGTGGATTACTAGATTTCATAGAGATCACCAGATTGTAATAATTCAGATCTTCACACATGCGCATGAACTCCATGGCCGACTCAACCATGCCTTGTGGAGTATCGCCATAATGACTCATGATTCGATCTGAAAGAGAACCATGATTTGTGCCTATGCGCATTGCAGTGCCGTATTCTTTACAAACCTTGACTAAAGGACTAAACTTTTTATAGATCCTTTCCAGCTCGGCATTGTATTCAGTATCGGTATATTCAAAATTCTCAAAGCGCTTTTTATCCGCGTAATTTCCAGGATTGATCCGAACTTTTTCTACGATCCTTGCAGCTTCTTCAGCGGCATTGGGAGTAAAATGGATATCGGCGATCAATGGAACATTATATCCACGTACCATTAATTCCTTCTTGATAAGAGCCAAATTTTTTGCCTCCTTTATACTTGGAGCGGTAATTCTGACGTATTCACAACCGGCATCTACCATTCGGATAGTTTGCTCAACAGTACCGATGGTGTCCATTGTATCGGTTGTAGTCATACTTTGAATCCTGATCGGATTATTTGCACCCATTGGGATATGTCCGATAGTTACCTCACGGGTCAAAAATCTGGAAAAGGTATCCAATGAATTACAATACTTGCCGTTTAAAGCATCAAAAGGCTTCTTAATCATTAAATGGGATTAATATCATACAAAACTAAATAATAGGATGCTTATGTATTGTCAAATTTAGGTCTTTTAAAAAAAATCCGCTCTTTTAACCAAAAAAATATGGGAAATACATTTTATTGCTTGTTCTTGTAGAATTATGCTAATTCCACCCTTAAACTATCTAAAATGAAATAATCAGTAGTCTAATCCTGATCATCATACTCCCATCGCATACATAATAATGTTCACTCCAAATTTGGTATTATCCTCTGCATAAAATCGTTTATTCCTGAAATCATAATCCCATTCACAACCATAATCCTTATTGCTGTATAATACTCCGATACGACCATTAATTTCAATAGCTTTCAGATAATCATGCACCAGATCATCGCCCCAGCCGTTTAATTCAAAGGAGGTAGTAGGTGGCCCCTTTTCGAATTTAAAAAATGATTGATAAATCTCATGGTTATTCGGAATCTTTTTCAAGGCTGCCTGACCAAATATGGAGCTCATTTGAGCCTCAAAAGACCTAGCGAAGAGCCCGTCGATATCATGATTGCAGTCGTCTACAAAAACAAAGCCACCATTCTCCACATATTTTTTAAAATTAAGCTTTTCCTGCTGGTCGAACTGCACCAATTTATGTCCGCTGAGATAAGAAAATGGGTACAAAAACAATTCATTACTAGATAGTTCCACTACTTTTTCCTCATTATTTATTGGGATGGTGGTGTATTCAACCAATGAATTAAGCAGATTTGATGGCATACGCTGATCTGTATCCCAGTCGCCTGAGCGGTATTTTATTCGTGTAAATGTGAACTTCGAACCAAACATTCGTCTAAATTATCTCTATATATCTTCCAAAAAACTCTTTTCAGAATATATTTTTGTAAAAATCTGGATGGGCTTACACATATTACCTGTTTTCGCCAATTTATTCCTAATTTTCGCATTATTAAACCAATTATACGAACTTGAAAATTTCAGAAAGTAATATTAAGGCAATAATTGCTAAGCTACCGCATTTAAAACAAGAGATTCAGAAAATTATTGTCGGGCAGGATCAGGTTTTGGAAGAAATGATTATCGCTTTAATGGCTGGCGGACATTGCCTCTTGGAGGGTGTTCCAGGACTTGCAAAAACATTAATGGTTAAAACCCTGTCGCAAGCCATGCACCTTTCTTTCAGAAGAATACAGTTCACGCCTGATTTAATGCCAACAGATATCATCGGAACAGAGATACTGGAAGAAGACCATAGTACCGGAAAACGATTTTTCAAGTTCAATAAGGGTCCCATTTTTGCCAATATTATCTTGGCTGATGAGATCAACCGTACACCCCCTAAAACTCAGGCGGCCTTACTAGAAGCGATGCAGGAATTTGAGGTAACCTACGGTGGCCAAACCTACCCATTAGACCGTCCTTTTTTTATACTGGCAACCCAAAACCCAATCGAGCAAGCAGGAACTTATCCCTTACCTGAAGCGCAGTTGGATCGTTTTCTGCTCTTCGTTAAAATTGGATACCCAAGCGAGCAGGAAGAATTCGGAATCTTAAATAGTACTACAGGATCAAATAAAACAGTCATTGAGCCAGTTTTGAGCGGCGATGAAATTTTACAAATCCAATCACTGGTTAGAGATGTTACCATCAGCCATGATCTAATTGAATATGTAAGCAAGCTCATCCGTGCAACAAGACCGGATACCACAAGCGTTGACTATGTAAAAGAATGGGTTAGATGGGGTGCTGGGCCGAGAGCCGGACAGGCATTGATTCTAACTGCAAAAGCCAGAGCATTATTAAAAGGGCGATATGCTGTCATTATGGAAGACCTACATACGATGGCTTATCCGGTTTTGCGCCATCGCATTCTTGTCAATTTTAAGGCAGAAGCAGAAAACGTCAACTCAGATCAGGTTACTTCAGCGTTGATCAGGTCTGTTGAGAGGTCAAAGATTCAGGCTTAGACCCATAATTTGATCGTTTTTCAATAAATAATCAATACCAATCCAATGAGTAAATTAATAGATCCCAAAGTCGTAATGGCTATTAAAGACCTTTCACTGGCAGCAAAAACTGTAGTAGATGGCTTTATGACAGGGGTTAATAAAAGCTCTATTAAAGGTCCGGGACTTGAATTTAGCCAATACAGAAGTTATCAACCAGGCGATGACCTGAGGTGGCTCGATTGGAAAATGTATGGCCGTTCTGATCGGTATTATATCCGGGAATCAGAAGTCGAAACCAGCATTTCTGTTCGGTTTTTAATCGATGCGAGTGGATCAATGAACCATGAAGATGGAGGATACAAAAAATTAGATTACGCCAGCCACCTTGCCGCTTCACTGGCTTATCTTGCAAATATTCAAGGCGATGCAATTGGACTGTATGTATTTCAAGATGGGGGTTTATTCTCATTAGCTGCCAAACAAGATTTTCAGCATTTATCCAGAATGTTTTACCAGCTGGAAAATATCAAAGCAGGCGGCGATTTTACTAAACCCATTCATTATAAAGATATTTATAATGGGTCAAAAAGAAGGGAACTACTGATCTTTATTACCGACATGTATGAACAGAATGGAGAGATCATGCAATTAATTGACACCCTCACTTCACTAAAAAATGAAGTGATCGTATTTCATCTCATGGGGAAAAATGAACTCGAACTTGACTTTAAAGGCTACTCAGAATTAGAAGATCTTGAAACTTGCGAAACCATTAAAATTGATGTCAAAACGGCTAAAAATATGTACCAGGAGAAGCTTGAAAAGCATTTGAGTAGCCTGAGAATGAAACTATTAGACCGTCAGATCTATTACCGCATAATCAATATGGCTGAACCTCTTGATCAGGCATTAAGAGATTTTCTAAACCAACGCAACAAATTAAGAACTTAAGCATTGTTTCAACTAATTAACCCTTTATGGCTAGTTGCAATTAGCGGAATTTCAATCCCGCTGATTATCCATTTATGGAATGTTAAAAAAGGAAAGACGCTAAAAATTGGAAGTATCAGTCTGCTGGGAGAAAGCTCTAGGCAAAGTGCACGCAGTTTAAAACTGATCGATCTGATCTTATTATTTCTTCGTTGCCTCTTGCTGATCATTTTAGCTTTGATACTTGCAGGCCCCCTATGGAATAGCAAAATCAATTCATCTGCAAATAAAGGATGGATTTTGATGGAAAAACAAAATATCACTGAAACATCTAGCCAGTTTAAAGCAGAAATTGACTCCCTAAGTAAGCTTGGTTTTGAATTTCATTATTTTGAGCCAGGATTTCAGTCTGCCAAACTTCAGGATACACTGAATGAGAATAAATTAGAAATAGATTCAGCACAGCTGCTCCCCTACTGGTCATTGATCAAATTACTGGAAGATGAAATTCCAGAAAACACCAAAATTTTTCTTTTCACTCCAAACCTATTGAATAGATTAGGTACAGAAAGACCGCAGGTTTCTCATCCCATACAGTGGAAAACTTACACGCCTTCTGATTCAACAGCTACTTGGATTGAAAATGCCTGGTTCAATGAATCAGACAGCGTAACTGTCACCATTGCCTCTAGTAGTCCTAGTAAAACTACATTTAAAACTATATTAATTGATCCTGCAGCTAACAATAGTCCATTTCAATTCGACATTCAGAATGGTAAGGCCAGTTTAAAATTTAAAAATAAAAAGCAGGGCGATTCCCTTCCAGTTAGTATTGATACGGCAACCATTAGAATTGCCATTTATACAGATAAATTTAAAAATGATGCCAACTATCTGAAAGCAGCATTAAGTGCTGTCAAGAAATATACGGGCCGAAAAATAAAACTGACTGAATATTCAACGATCAATATTCCATCCGACCAAAATATCATTTTCTGGCTTTCAGAGTCTGCGATACCCTCTAGAATAGTTCCATTAAACTTGTTCTTTAAATATGAAAAGGGGAATATAAAAGATCTAAGCAGCAAATTAAACCTATCACCGTCTATTAGAAGTATTGAAAAGGAAGACATTAAACTATTCAAACGAAATACTTACCCTGAAAATTTAACAGGTGGCTTTCCAATTTGGGAAGATGGTTTTGGGAGGCCTATACTTGATCTGAAAATGGAAAATAAGTTATCAGTCTTTCATTTTTATTCCAGATTTAATCCGGATTGGAACGAACTGGTTTGGAGCAATGATTTTCCAAAGGCCTTGATTCCAATTATCATACCAGAGCAGCATGCTTCAGAAATACATCCATCAGATAAAAGAATAGTGAGGCAAGACCAGATCGCTCCTAGTTTTATAAAAGAAAGTGGCAAGGCCTCAGCCCAAAATACGGAAAGCCCAAAAAGCATAAAAGATCAGTTCTGGTTTGCTTTAATAACAATATTTGCACTGGAAAGATATTTAACCTTCAGAAATAATCTTAGTTGATATGAAGCATTCAGAAGGTATGAAGCATATAAGATCGATTAGGATGCGCTGGATTAGTTCAAGCATGCTTAGTTCTATATTTTTGGCAATATCCTTCTCCTTACTGAGCATTAGTTTGTGGAATATCCTTTCGCCTATATCCTATTGGTTTATACTTCCGATAAGCCTGCTAATCTCGCTTGGGCTAATCCAAGTTTTTAGAATATTGAAAATCAGCGAGGCTGATGTTTCCAGGCTACTCGACCAAACCTATCCCCAGCTTGAAGAAAGCTTTTCATTGGTTCTCAAGAATCCTGAAAAACTAAATATTTTGGAGAAATTACAAATAGAAAAGATCAAAAATGAATTGCAGCGTATTCAAACACCAACATTGATCTATAAACGATTAAAGATTTCAGCAATATTTTTGATCATTTCGATTCTTGTTTCAATATTCATCTCCAGATTAGATTTTGGCACTTTAAACAACAATAGCTTAGGCATTGAAAAAGAGGCAAAACCTTCAATACCTGAAAACATATTACCAGAAATATCTTACATCACACTAAAGATAATACCACCGGCCTATACTTCAAAAAATACAAGAGTTCAGCAGCAGTTTTCGGCTACTGTTGAAGATGGAGCATTGCTGAAATGGGTGATTCAAACCAGTAGGCCTGTGAGCAAACTATACTTTGTTTTTAATGATAAAGAGTCTGTTAAATTAAGTTCCCAAAATAAAGAAGGAACAAAATGGACCTTCAGCAAAACGATTAATAAACCAGGTTTTTATCAGGTGCAGCTAGATGGTAAACTGTCTGATCTGTATAAATTGGAGACGATCAAGGATGAAGCAGCAGTGATCCGCATCATCACTCCAAAGCAATACAGTACCATTGATTTTGGTGAGCCTCAAAAAACAAATTTACAGGTTCAGATCAACGATGATTATGGAATAACTGACACCTATATCTCTGCAACTATCAGTAGCGGACAAGGAGAAAGCGTGAAATTCAAGGAGCAAGTAATCAGATTCAATGAAAGCATTAATGGAAAACAGGGGTACAAGCTTCAAAAAACGATTGATCTCCCGAAATTGGGAATGGTTCCGGGTGATGAATTGTATTTCTATATTAACGCCACTGACAGCCGCAAACAGCAAAGTAGATCTGATGTTTATATCGTCAGCATTCAGGATACTGCCAAATTAATGAGCCTAGATGGAATGCTTGGAGGTATTAATCTTGTTCCTGAATATTTTAGAAGCCAGAGGCAGATTATTATCGATACAGAGAAAATCTTAAAAGATAAAAACTCCATAAGCGAAGAAGAATTTAAAAACCGAAGTAATAATCTGGGGATCGACCAAAAATTACTCAGATTACGCTATGGCAAATTTTTGGGTGAAGAAACCGATGAGGAAATAGGTGAAGAGCATCAGGAAACTACTGCAGCCGAAGAATCTGCTGCATTTGGCAATGCTGAAAAAATTATGGACGCCTATGCCCATAAACACGATATCGCTGAAGATGCAACCTTCTTTGAGCCGGAACTAAAAGCCCAGCTTAAGGCCACCTTAACAGAAATGTGGAAGTCGGAACTTAGATTAAGAACCTATAAACCCGAAGAAGCGCTACCCTTTGAATACAAGGCATTACGTCTGCTTAAAGATCTTCAGCAAAAGTCTAGAGCTTATGTTTCAAAAACAGCATTGAAAACACCAGCAATAAAAGTCGAAAAGCGCCTCAGCGCCGAACTTGATAAAATTATTCAGCCATCAACAGAGCGAACTCGTGTAAAAAGCGAAGAACAAAATGCGTTGAAGAAATCAACCTCCATTATTGCAAAGCTAAAAGAAGGGAAAAAACTAAAGCAATCTGACTTCAGTATCCTTCAAGAGGCAAACCGAAACCTTGCAGCCAAAGCCTCGGCCCAACCTGCAAGCTATGTAAAAGCATTAGGAGTCATGCGAAAAATACTAAGTAAATCAGTCAATGAGACGTTAAGTTATGGAGAGCTATCTACC
>CAIJME010000443.1 GCA_903821625.1 uncultured Sphingobacteriales bacterium
AAAAAAGGAAGCATCAATAGTGCTGCAATAAGAAGATGTAAGCCAAGCATATTAAACTTATCGATTCGAACCATTACTCGTTGTATAATCAGATAGAAGCTGTAAAGTGCAGCTACCAGTACAGACCATAATACATCTCTCAAAGAACCCTGAGCCAGCATTACAATACTTACCAACGCAAAGCCCAAAGCAATCAGTTTCATTGTAGAAAGTTGCTCTTTCAAGATCAGAAAACCACCTAATGCCGTGATCAGAGGGCAAACCATGTAGGCGAATGCTGCAGATTTAAGGCTCACATTATTCACCACGTAAATGTAAGTGAACCAATTTCCAGTTATCAATAATCCAGCAAATAGGCTAAGCCAAATAATCTTCTTAACACTATATTTCTCTTCCTTTTGAATGTATTCAATATCTAATTTGATCTGGTTTTTTCTGAAAAGAAAAATATATAACCATGTCAATAACAGCGAAGTAAAAATGCGATAATATAAAATTTGTTCAGATGGATAATCCTGGAGCATGCGCAGTGGGATTGAGAAAAACCCCCAGACAACTACTGCAGAAAATGCAGCAATAAAATATTTAAGTTTACCTTCTTTCAAGTTCAGCCTTTAACAGCAATTAAAGAGATCTCAACATTTACATTTTTGGGTAAACCGAGCACAGCCACAGTTTCTCTGGCAGGATAATCAGATTTAAAATAGGAGCCATAAACTTGATTAACATCCCCAAAATGATTCATTTCACTTAAAAAAATCGTGGTTTTAACCACGTTCTCGAATGAGAAACCTGCTTTCAGTAAGAGCGCGCTAAGATTTTGCATAACCTGTTCTGCTTCATCTTTGATAGAACCGCTTATTAGCTCATTAGTTTCAGGGTCAATTGGGATCTGCCCAGAAATAAACAGCATATTTCCAGTTTGCACAGCCTGGCTATACGGACCGATTGGGGCCGGTGCTTTTTCTGTAAAGATGATGGATTTCATAAATCTAGTTTAGTATGATCAAAAGAGTTTTAAAAAAATCAAAAGACATACCATTCAAGCAGCTTATAAACAATCCCAGCTAAGAATACAAGTATTGCAGTGGTATTTATGATGTGCATGATCTTTAGATTAAAATTCTTTGGTCTGTTCGGATCGTTCTTTCTAAAAAAATACATAATGCCAAAATTATTAAATAAAAAAAGAGTCCCGAAAAATCGGGACTCTTTTTTACAATTTGCTTATATACAATATTGTTTATTGTTGTTTGAATTCAACACGACGATTTTGAGTACGTCCTGCTTCAGTAGCGTTTGATGCAACCGGACGGCTTTCACCGTATGCAGTTGTAGCAATTCTACCTGCAGCGATTCCAGAATTAACCAAGTAAGTTTTAACTGAGTTAGCTCTATCTCTTGATAAAGACATATTGTATTCGTCAGTACCTTCAGCAGAAGCATGACCATCTAACTGAACAATAGTAGAAGAATTAGCTTTTAGATCAGAAGACAATTTATCTAGAATAGGGTAAGCAGAAGTTTTCAAAACTGAAGAATTAAATTCGAAGGGGATTGGAATTGCAGCACCACCTACAAACTCAGGACATCCGTTTAGAGCAGCAGTACCTTTAACAGTAGGGCATGCATCTTTTGAATCAGGAATACCGTCAGCATCAACATCTAAAGGACAACCAGAACCATCAACTTTGATTCCCGCCTCAGTGTTAGGGCATTTGTCTAATTTATCAGCAACACCGTCACCATCTGAATCTTTTAATAGATCAGCAGCTTCTAACGCAGAAACACGACCTTTTAAAGCTTCAACTTCCTGACGTAATGTAACATCACTCAATTCATCATACATCAAGGCTAATGGATTAACCCAATCTAAGTTTGGCTTAGCTGTTGAACCTAAAGAGAATTCTAAACCAGCTGATTTATATCCCCATTTATCTTTAGAGAAACCTTTTCCTTTAGTACCATCAAGATCATCAGCATCAAGGAAATTCATGGTGTAACCTAAATCAAAGTTAACACGCTCAGAAACCTTGAATTTAACACCAAGACCAACTGGAACGTATTCGTTTCTAATATTGTTGCGATCACGATTTGGACCATAAGTACCTTTAGCAGGAGTTGAATTTGGATTTATTTCAGCCCAGTGATAAGCAATCTGTCCAAAACCAGCTTTAACAGTGAAGTTAATTGCATTTTCTCTTTTAAGAAAATCAACAGTAGCTACATTCGCAACTCCCATAAAGCTTAAAGCACTACTGATTTGAGTAACACCATCAGTACGTGGACCAGAACCTAAGTTGATAGTCGCGCCACCATTATCATAGGTAAGTTTTCCACTATGATATCCCAACTCCAAGCCAAACGCATGGCCAAGTTGCTTTCTTACTGTAAGACCGTATCCTAAAGATGGACTCCAGTTAGTAAAATCATTAGTACCGCCAGTTTTAACAATTGGTTCTAATACTCCAGCGTTGACACCTATATTCCAGGTTCTATACTGGCTTCTTCCACCAAATATTTTGGCCGAAGAGCTCGCAGCAGTCTGTGCCAGAGAAACCTCTCCAAGGGCCAGAAATGCTACTAATGAAAACACAAGGGCTTTCTTAATTGTAGAATAGTTCATAATAGTTAATTTAAAGGTTAACAAGTTTTATCAGTGTAATTTATACAAAAATAGTCATAAGTTTGACTTGTGCAAATAAACATCTACTGTTCTTGTTATTTTATTTAACAAATTTATAGGATAAACAATTTATATCCGGGCAATAACTAACTATTTTCAAGCATGAAATATCCAATTATAAATAATGAGCTATTCAAATTAAATCGAAAAAATTTCAAAAAAGGGCTTCCTAATAACTCTATAGCGATATTTCAATCTAATGACGAATTTCCAAGAAGCGGTGATCAAACTTTTACATTCAAACAAAATCCTGATTTTTTTTATTTAAGCGGAATAGATCAGGAGCAAAGTATTTTAATTTTATTTCCTGATTGCCCTAATCCACAATACAAAGAAGTGCTATTTTTAAGACAAACAAGCGAACATATCGCCGTTTGGGAGGGCCATAAACTGACTATTCAGGAGGCAAAAAAGGTTTCTGGACTAGAAAATATCTATTGGCTGGATGAATTCTGGAATATATTACCCTCCATTATCAACTATGCGGATGTCGTTTTTCTAAACACCAATGAAAATGACAGGTACGCACATCAAGTACCTTACCGCGATATCCGATTCATTGAAAAACTAAAGAACCTTTATCCCTTACATCGCTATGAACGCGCCGCACCAATTTTACGTGACTTACGGCCAGTAAAATCTGAAATTGAAATTGAGTTAACCCAGAAAGCTTGTGACATCACTAAGGATGCCTTTAACCGTATACTTAAGTTTATTAAACCTGGAGTAGCAGAATATGAGATTGAAGCAGAAATAATCCATGAATTCATACGTCAAAAGGCAACTGGACATGCCTATAATCCAATTATTGCATCAGGAAAAAATGCCAATATTCTACATTATAATGACAACAATCAGATCTGCAAAGACGGCGATGTGATACTATTCGACTTTGGTGCTGAATATGCAAATTACAATGCTGATCTCAGCCGCTCAGTTCCAGTAAATGGCCGTTTCACTAAAAGACAGAAAGATGTTTATCATTCTGTTCTTTACATCATGAAAGAAGCCCGAAAAATGCTTTTACCAGGAACCATCTGGAATGAATATCATACTGAAGTTGGAAAAGTGGTTGAATCTGAGCTGATCAAACTTGGATTGCTTGACAGGCATGATGTTGCCAAACAAGATAGAAAAATGCCGCTCTATAAAAAGTTTTTTATGCATGGCACCTCACATCACCTTGGATTAGATGTTCATGATTTTGCAAGTCGGTACAAGCCATTTGAAGAAGGCAATATCTTGACTTGTGAACCAGG
>CAIJME010000444.1 GCA_903821625.1 uncultured Sphingobacteriales bacterium
AATGAAAGAGTATTCATTTGATGTCTTGCAAGGTGGAACAAATTCCTTATTATAGATTAAGTTTACAGGGCTCAACGCCAATTAAAATGACAATAGAAAATACCATAGTTCAGCAAATCCGGAGTGCTGTTTCAATACTTTATCAAACAGAAATAGCATCAGATAATATAGTTATTCAGGAAACTCGTAAAGAATTTGAAGGTCAGGTTACTGCCGTTACCTTTCCATTTACCCGTTTTTCAAAAAAAACTCCTGAACAAACCGGAACTGAAATAGGGGAGTACCTGAAGAATAATGTTAAAGAAGTTGAAGATTTCAACGTAATCAAAGGATTTTTGAATTTGTCAATTGCGGATTCCTATTGGAGTAATGAATTACTAAATACTATTCATAGCAGTTCATTTGGGCAATTCCCGTCTAACGGACAAAAAGTAATGGTGGAATATTCTTCCCCAAACACGAATAAACCCCTTCATTTAGGACATGTTCGCAATAATTTACTGGGTTTCTCTGTTGCTGAAATCTTATCGGCAAATGGATATGAAGTAATAAAGGTCAATCTGGTCAATGATCGTGGCATACATATTTGCAAGTCGATGCTGGCATGGCAAATGTTTGGAAATGGGGAGACGCCTGAAAGCAGCCAACTAAAAGGAGACCACCTGGTTGGTAAATATTATGTGATTTTTGATAAGGAATATAAAAAGCAGATCGAAGCGCTGATCGATAAAGGGCACACAGAAGATGAAGCAAAAAAGAATGCTGCAATTATAAAAGACGCCCAGGAAATGCTTTTGAAATGGGAGGCTGGCGATCAGGAAGTTATAAAGCTTTGGAGCATGATGAACGGCTGGGTTTACTCCGGTTTTGAAGTTACCTATAAAATGTTGGGTGTTGATTTCAAGAAATACTATTATGAATCAGATACTTACCTTTTAGGGAAGGATACGATTCAGGAGGGTCTTGAAAAGGGAGTTTTTTTTAAAAAGGATGATGGATCAGTTTGGATAGATCTCACCGAAGATGGACTAGATCAGAAACTTGTTCTTAGAGCAGATGGCACTTCTGTTTACATTACTCAAGATCTTGGAACTGCCCAATTAAAATATGACGACTTTAAAATGGATAAATCTATTTATGTGGTCGGTAATGAACAGGATTATCATTTTAAAGTATTATTTCTGATTCTTCAGAAATTGGGTAAAACATGGGCAACGGGTCTATTTCACCTTTCGTATGGAATGGTTGATCTGCCTTCTGGTAAAATGAAATCTAGGGAGGGCACAGTTGTAGATGCCGATGAGTTGATGGATGAAATGATCCTAACTGCTCGTGAAAGAACCGAGGAATTAGGAAAAGTTGAAGGATTCACAGAGCAAGAGAAGAAAGACCTTTATAATATGATCGGATTAGGAGCTCTTAAATTTTTCTTGTTAAAGGTTGAGCCTAAAAAGAGATTATTGTTTGATCCGAATGAATCGATTGATTTTCAGGGTCATACAGGTCCTTTTATCCAGTATACTCATGCAAGAATACGTTCAGTGATGGCAAAAGCAGAGTATCAAAATAAAATTTCTGTTAATTATTCAACTATACTTACTGCTCTAGAAAAGGATTTGATCGTTAATTTAGCTAAATATCCTGATGTGATAGCTGCATCAGCTAAAGAATACAGTCCGGCACATATCGCAAATTACGTTTTTGAGCTGGCCAAATTATTCAACAAATTCTATCATGAAGAAAGCATACTGAAGGCCGAAGATCCAGATGTTAGAAATTTCAGACTAGACCTTTCTGCTGCAACCGCCTCAACTATCAATAAAGGAATGAAATTATTGGGTATTCAGGTGCCTGATAGGATGTAGTAGGGAAATTTTGTTTTAATTGAAAGTGGAGCCAAGAGCCAAGAGCTAAGAACCAAGAACCAGGAGCAAAGACTGTTTAGTGCTAATTGAGATTTTCTGCTTTTTTCATACCTCGGACTTCAGACAACTGACAACAGATAACTGATAACAGATAACTGAACCAAGAGCCAAGAATCAAGAACCAAGACTGAGTGGTGCTAATTGAGATTTTCTGCTTTTTCAGACCTCATACTTCAGACCTCCGGCCTCCGGCCTCATCCCTTCACATTCTCTCATTTTAAATAATGGATTAATAGCTATCCTTATTTCGTTTCTAATGTTCAATCATAAATTGATAAGGATTATAATTGCTTGTTTGAATGTTTTTCAGTAAGCAATTTGAATGTTGAGAATTAAATATAAACAGTATTTTGCAACAATTTTGTTACATTAAACTTACATACTTAGTACACTTTTTTCGGATTAAACTATTATTCTTGCCAATTAATTTAAAACCAAGGTTAATAACCAATTTATTAATTTAACAAGAATCAAATGAAAAGAAAATTACTAGCTTTCTTATTATTAGGCTTTTTTGCTATTACAAATGCAATGGCCCAGAATAAGACAATCACTGGTAGAGTTGTTGGAGCAGATGATGGTCTCCCTCTTCCAGGTGTTTCAGTTCGAGTAAAAGGTGGTGCCGCTGGTACTTCAACCAATGTAGATGGAAATTTTTCCTTGTCTGTTCCATCAGATAGTAAGGTTTTAACTTTTACGTACATTGGATATTTAACTCAAAGTATTACAATAGGTTCTGCGGGATCTGTGAATGTTCGATTAGTTTCTGACTCACAGCAAATGGCTGAGGTAGTTGTAACAGGTTATGGTGTTGCACAGAAACGTGATCTAGGATCTGCAAGTGTACGTGTTACTGGAAAACAAATTGAAAACTTACCAATACAAAGTTTTGACCGAGCCTTACAGGGCCGTGCTGCTGGTGTTCAGGTTACTTCTCAGAGTGGTCAGCCAGGTGGAGCTATCAACGTGAGGGTTCGTGGTGTTGGTTCGATCAACGCAGGTAATGACCCGCTTTATATTGTTGACGGTATTCAGCTGAAAACTGGATCAATTTCCGGACAAGCATCTACTAATACACTAGCATCTATCAACCCAAATGATATCGAAAATATTGAGGTTTTGAAAGATGCAGCTTCTGCTTCTATTTATGGAGCAGCTGCGGCTAATGGTGTTGTATTGATTACTACCAAAAAAGGAAAAATCG
>CAIJME010000445.1 GCA_903821625.1 uncultured Sphingobacteriales bacterium
GCTATAAAATGCTATGTTTCTATGTGGTTTTTAAATATTATGTCGAGTTCACGTTAAATTATTAATCAAATCAATATTTTATTTAATTTTTAAAAAATAACTAAATTCTAAATCATGAAAAAAATAACAATCCTTTCAATTCTTCTTGTCTGTAGCAGTTTTGTATCCAATGCTCAGCGAATTGGTTCAACACCTGAGTATGTGCAACAGATGACTGCACTATGGAAAGGTGAGCGTTCGGCAGATGGCCGCCCAAAGGTATCAGATCTTTTATTAGAAAGACTTCAGTATAATACCCTTGAACAGATATGGGGTTATCTTGGTAATAAAGGCTATCGCAACCAATTAGAAAAAAATTGGGTGATCCTGAAAACAGGGAAGACTATGGTTGGTCGTGTAGTCACTGCACAATTTATGCCTTCTAGACCAGACCTTGATACACTAATAAGAGCTCAGGGCCGGAAAGAAGGACGTTCACAACGCGGAGGATTTAATATTTGGCCGATAGATATTTTAACCAAAGGAGATGTTTACGTAGCCGATGGTTTTGGAAAAGTGAAAGATGGAACTTTGATCGGATCAAGCCTTGGAAATTCTGTTTATGCTAAAACCGGTAATGGTGTAGTGTTTAATGGTTCTATAAGAGATATGCAGGAGTTGAGGGATACTGAAGGCTTTAATGCTTGGGTGAAAGGTCATGATCCTTCTTATATTAAAGATTTGACACCAACATCCATTAATGCGCCAATTCGTATTGGCGAAGTAACAGTGCTTCCAGGTGATATTGTATTTGCAAATGATTATGGAGTTATATTTATTCCTGCTCACCTTGTTGAAGATCTAGTTAAAGCAAATGAACTGACTGGCTTAAGGGATGAGTTCGAACGTTTATTGCTAAAGCAGGGTAAATATCTTTCAGGAGAAATTCATGGAGACTGGAATGACACCATAAAAAGTGAGTTCAGAGCTTGGCTGGCTAAATATCCAAGAAAAACCATGTATACACCAGAACAACTTGATACCTATTTGGGTAAAAAACATTGATAATTTATTAATTTGAAAGATAATCGTTATGAAAAATACTTTAAAACAAATCATTACCCAGCATAAGGAAGAAGAAAAGGCTTACGCTGCATTAAGAGAGGCTGAAATCAATAATCCCGAAACCGGCTCAAACAGGAGGGACTTTCTTAAAAAAACAGCATTAGGTGGTATTACTTTAGGAGGATTAATGAATTTGTCTATTGAAGATACAATCGCTCAAACCACTCAAAATGTAAAAAGGTCTTCCAATCCTTCAGATCTGAAGATTACCGATATGCGTTATTGCCTCACCAATGTGATGGGAGGAACAGCAATCATCAAAATATATACCAATCAAGGTATTCACGGACTAGGAGAGGTGAGAGATGCTGCAGATGTGAGATACGCGCTCATGTTGAAAAGCCGTATTCTGGGAAGGAATCCATGTAATGTGGAAATGATCTTTAAAATAATTAAACAATTTGGCGGACCTTCTCGTCAGGCTGGTGGTGTTTGTGCTGTAGAAATGGCTTTATGGGATCTTTGCGGTAAAGCCTATGGCGTTCCAGCTTGGCAGTTATTGGGTGGAAGATATCGAGATAAGGTAAGGCTATACGCCGATACACCTGAAGCTTCAAGCCCGGCAGAACAACAAAAACTGATTAATTATCGTATCAAAGAGCAGGGTTATACCTGGCTAAAAATGGATATTTCGATCAGCGAATTAAAAGGGAAACCCAATACGGTGGTGAATTCAAAATTCTGGGAGAATAACAAAGGAGATCTGGCGCAATGGGGTGACCAAGGGAATCCGATGTCTTATGGCAATACTCAGCATCCATTTACACAAATTCAAATTACTGAGAAGGGTTTAGAAGATCTGGCTGAAAATGTAAATGCTATTCGAAATATGGTTGGTTATGAACTTCCAATTTCTACTGATCATTATGGACATTTTGATTTGAATAACAGTATCCGTCTGGGAAAAGCAATGGAAAAATTCAGATTAGCTTGGTTTGAAGATATGGTTCCTTGGGACTATACCGAACAATGGAAAACTA
>CAIJME010000446.1 GCA_903821625.1 uncultured Sphingobacteriales bacterium
ACTGATAACTGACAACTGATAACAGAATCAGGAACCAAGAACCAAGAACAAAGACTGTGTGGTGCTAATTTGAGATTTACTGCTTTTTTCAGACCTCAGACTTCAGACCTCAGACAACTGATAACTATTTTTTGAGTATTGCGTATAGAGTATTGAGATAGATTCTGCACCTGCAATTGAACCTTTAATGCTTGATGCATTAAAACTATTTTGTTGATAAATAATATTTTAAGAATTAAGCGGAAATTAAAGATAATCTTATGATAAGCTGTATTTTAGCTAAAATTAGCCTCAATATTTTTTAGCAGCTACAACTGCTCTATATTTTTTAGATAGACTCAATAAAATAATGGATGTTTTCGGCAAAGTTTTAAAGGATCATTATCAGGGAAGACAGAAAGGAAAATTATGGCTGCATAATAGTTATGGATTGCCAGAAGATATGCCGGTAGATATTTTCTACAGAACAAAAAATGCATTAACAGAATTGGAATCTATTGCCCTAAAACTTTGTAAAGGCAATACGCTAGATATTGGAGCGGGTGTAGGAAGCCATGCTTTAATTTTACAAGAGCAGGGCGTTGATATTACAGCCATTGAAATATCAAAGTCAGCCTGTGATATTATGCGCAAAAGAGGTGTAAAAAAGGTGATTAATGCAGATATTTTTGAATTTGAATCCGAACAATTTGACACCATATTAATGTTAATGAATGGAATTGGTCTTTGTGGCGATATCAAGGGACTAAATAACTTTTTAGATTATTTAAAGCGACTTTTATTGCCTGGCGGACAAGTACTATTTGATTCATCTGATATTGCTTATTTGTATAAATCTGACGACTTCATAGCCAGTAATTATTATGGTGAAATTTCATATCAATACGAGTACCAGTCTGTAAAAGGCGAATGGTTCAAATGGCTTTATGTTGATTTCTTAATGCTACAACAACTAGCAGAAAAAATAGGCTGGGAGTGTGAAATGATCTATGAAGATGATATGGATCAATATCTTGCGCGTATCCGAAGGTCTGATTAAAAAATATCTGATTTTTTAAATAACACTTCGGATTTAATTCAAAAAAAATAATCTGATAACCTGAATTTAATATGTTTACCAATCAAAATGCAAAACTTTGTATTTTAACTCATTCAATTTCTAAACAACTTTACTTATCATACTAGATAATAATACAATATGAAAAAAATCGCAGTCATTATTACTCTAGCTGTACTTTCTTTAACTTGTTATTCTCAGGTTGTTCCTAAAACTATAATTTCAGCGCCTGCAGGTGATGAATATGTTATTATCCGCAAAAATGGACAAACCATTCTTCCAAATGGCCGAATCATTAGTCCTTCTGGGAAAACGCATCAGGTTGCACCCCACCCCTACGGACTTGTTATCAGCAATGATGGAACTATTGCTATCACAGCAAATTCAGGTACAAGTCCGCTTTCTATCAGCATCTTAAAAAACATTCAATCCGCAAATCCAAAGATTATGCAGATTCCAGAATCTCCAAAAGGAGATAAAGGAATCATCGAATCGGTGTTTATGGGATTGGCTATATCTCCTGATAATAAAATTGTTTATGTGGCTGGAGGACAGGTCAATAAAGTTTACAAATTTGATATAGAAACTGGATTGGCACTTGGATCTATTGACTGTAGATCTAAAAGCGATCAATTTGATTATTCGCATGGCTTTATTGGTGATATGGTTTTGAGCAAGGATGGACGGTTTCTTTATGCTGTAGATCAGATCGGTTTTAGGATGATTTGTATTGACACCAAACTGAATAAACTAATATCATCTTGCCCTGTAGGGAGATATCCTTTTGGCATTACGCTATCAAAAGATGAAAATACGGTGTATGTTGCCAATGTTGGAATGTATGAGTACAGCTATATTAAACGAAAAGAAAAGGGTGTTTGGAAAAATACATCAATAGATAAACCAGCCTTTGCATATAATACACCGGAGGCAGAAAAAGGATTTGAAAATGATTCTATCCAGGTTAAAGGACTAGGCCCTGTGAATGCACCTGAATCATTCTCTGTTTGGGCAGTACAGGTTAGCAACCCATTAAAACCACACGTATTCTCAAAAACTAAAACAGGTATCCCAATCGGGCAAATAGTTGATGGTGTTCCGGCTGTAGGCGGGTCAAGTCCGAATTCTATAGTTAGCGCAGGCAATTATGTCTTTATCAGCAATGGAAACAATGATAACATAACCGTTTTGGATAGTCGTAATCAAAAAATAATCACACATATCAAATTAAATACGGAAGAAAAACTAAATCAATTAAGAGGGATCATTCCATTTGGCTTGGCGGTTTCACCAGATGAGAAACGGATTTATGTTGCAGAATCTGGCATTAATGCGGTTGCTGTAATTGATGTCCCTACACTGAAAGTAATCGGCCATATTCCGGCAGGCTGGTTTCCAGCAAAACTAAAAGTATCGCCAGACGGCAAGAAGCTAATCATTGCTAACGCTAAAGGGTTTGGAAGTGGACCCAATGGCGGCTTAACATTTAAACAAGGTTTGGCAGGAAGTTATATTGGTAGCTTAATGTATGGAAATGTACAGGTTACAGATATTCCGGTAGATAAAAAGCTGTTTAATACTACCAGACAGGTTATCGCTAATAATTTTATGATCAAAGATGAATTTGATCCATCCTTTGAATGGCGAAAAAAAAATCCGGTCCCACTGTATCCGGGCCAAAAAGAATCACCAATAAAACATATTGTATTCATTTCTAAAGAGAACCGTACTTATGATCAAGTTTTTGGTCAGGTAAAAAAAGGAAAAGGCGACTCTACTATTTCAAGATATGGGAAGGGGGTAACATTTAGTAACAGTGACAAAAACATTCGAATTGAGAATGCAGACATCATGCCTAATCATCAGAAACTTGCCAGAAACTTTGCAATCAGCGATAATTTTTATGTAGATGCCGATGTCTCTGCAGATGGACACAGATGGCTGGTTAACACCTACCCTAATCAATGGGTTGAGGCCACAACTCCAGCAGGGTATGGTAATAATAGGTCTTATAATAAAGACTCCAATGCGCCCGGCAATTTAGGCATCAATGGATCGGCAGGAGCAATTTTTCCTGAAGATTATAATGAAGCTGGATCTATGTGGGATCATATGGCAAGAAATCAGATTAACTATTTCAATTTTGGTTTTGGAGTGATGTTTGAACCTGGTGATTATAAAGACCATTATAAATACGGGGGAATCAAACACATTGCGAATTATCCGATGCCAAAATCATTATTTTCTAAAACCTCCTATTCCTATCCCACCTATAATATGGCAATACCCGATCAATTTAGAGCTACGGTATTTGAAAAAGAGTTTAATGATAAATGGGGCAAAGGAAAAGAGAATTTGCCTTCAGTTTTGACAATTATCTTGCCCAATGACCATGGTGCGGCTGAGCGTCCAAAAGCAGGTTATCCTTTCAAGGAAAGTTATATGGCTGATAATGATCTGGCATTGGGCAGGGTTATTGAATTTTTATCTCATACCCCCTACTGGAAAAATATGCTCATCGTAATTACAGAAGATGATGCCCAAGATGGAATAGATCATATTGATGCACACCGAAGTATTTTAATGGCGGTATCGCCCTATATTAGAAAAGATCATGTAAGTCACACCCACACCAGTTTTGGAAGTATTTTTAAAACATTTTGGAATATTCTGGGAGTACCCTACTTGAATCAATACGATGCTGCTGCCAATGATCTGGCTGATATGTTTACTGAAAGTCCAGATTTTACTCCATACCGAGCTGTTCCTGCTGATGTCCGAATTTTTGATCCGCAAAAAGCGCTTGATCCATTTGATGAAAAATTTGACTGGAAAGCTTTAAAAGAAGGCCCAGAAATGGATAATATGAAAGATATGCTTCGCGAAAATAAAGTTCAGGACAAACAAAAAGTGAAAGAGAAAAAATAAGTTATAGCTGATATACTAAGAAAATCAAGCCTTGCGTTTTACCCAGACTTTTTTCTTACCGTTTCTATTATTTCCACCTGTTGATGGCCTTCTAGTTGTGGGACTATAAACCGGACCTTCACCCAACTCTACAGGCAAAGTTATTCGAGGAATTTCTTTTCCGATCAGATTTTCAATAAATGAAAATCTTCGCTGGTCTTTTTCATTAACGAAAGTAATGGCAGTTCCCGTTGTTTCAGCTCTTGCTGTTCTTCCAATTCTGTGGATATAATCTTCAGGATCAGGTGGCACATCGAAATTAATTACCAAACTAATTCCTTCTACATCAATCCCTCTACTTAAAACATCAGTTCCAATAATAACAGGCAAAACCCTGCTTTTAAATGCTCTTAATACAGTTTCTCGTTGTTCCTGTTCCAAATCAGAATGAAATGCCTCAGATTTGATCCCTTCTCTACGTAACGTTCGGTTTAGATCTTTAACCGTTTCTTTTCGGGAACAGAAAATTAAAACACTTTTATAATCTCCTCCTTTTAATAAGGTACTAATGAGTTTTACTTTTTGATTATCGTAAACCATATAAACCTGCTGAGAAATACCCGCTGCAGGTTGTGAAAGTGCAATATTAATCTGTTGAGGATCTTTTAATATCGTATTTGCCAGCGTTCTAATCTTTGGAGGCATAGTAGCCGAAAAAAGTAATGTTTGACGTTCTTTAGGTAAATTACTAATGATCCTTAAAATATCTTCATAAAAACCCATGTCGAGCATACGATCAGCTTCATCCAAAACAAGATATTGCAAATGATCTAATTTAATTACTCCAGATGCCAGATGTGCAATTAGTCTGCCTGGTGTAGCAATGACAATATCAACCCCTTCCATCATGGCACGGCGCTGTTGTTCATAGACCATGCCATCCCCACCACCATAAACAGCAATGGAACTAATTCCTGCAAAATAAGCCAGCCCTTCTACCTGTTGATCAATCTGTTGAGCAAGTTCACGTGTGGGAGCAAGAATAAGTGCTTTTGTGTGTTTTTTATCAGAGATACTGATATGCTGTAATACTGGTAATAAGTAAGATGCTGTTTTTCCTGTACCTGTTTGAGCGCAAGCGATCAGATCTTTATGTTGAAGTATTAATGGAATTGCCTGTGCTTGTATTGGAGTAGGTTTAACATAACCCATACTCTGCAAACCTTCAAGTAATTGAGGGTCAAAATTAAAATCGCTAAATGTCAAATTGATGGAATAATTTTTAAATAAAATCAAAGGTAGTTAAAACAAAGGAATTAGTAATTGACTGTTCTCGTTTAAATTAAAGCGACGATTTAGAAAAATGGGCTCAAATGCATGAAGCATCTTCAGTTTTGTTCTGAATAGTATTGTTTCTTTAAAATTCGACCGATTTATTAACACCCATAAATTTCTCAACAATTAAAATGTTTATGGATTTTTTTCCTAGTTTTGAATCCCGTATAATACGATGTTTTTATTGTCTTTAATAGCTTAACAACTGTTATCTCAATAAAAACTATAAGAAATCCTACAGATATCATGACTAAATACATTTTTGTTACGGGCGGCGTTACTTCGTCGTTAGGAAAAGGTATTATTTCCGCTTCTCTTGCAAAACTTCTGCAATCTAGAGGATACCGGGTTACCATACAAAAGTTCGATCCTTATATAAATATTGATCCAGGAACTTTGAACCCCTATGAGCATGGCGAATGTTATGTCACGGAAGATGGTGCTGAGACCGACCTTGATCTTGGTCATTATGAGCGTTTTCTGAATGTTCCTACTTCACAAGCCAATAACATCACAACCGGTCGAATTTATCAAAATGTAATCAATAAAGAACGTGAAGGAGCTTATCTTGGAAAAACAGTTCAGGTTGTACCTCATATTACCGATGAGATAAAAC
>CAIJME010000447.1 GCA_903821625.1 uncultured Sphingobacteriales bacterium
TAGAATAGTTAATATATATAAATCAATAGCATAATTGATTGAAAATAAACCTAGAAAAACATGAAAACACAAAAACTACTACAGGCATTACTTTGGCTTTCCTTAATTACTCTTTTAGGAGTTATCCTATTAGTACAACTCGGTTATGAAATGGAAGCAAAGGCAATGACCGTTATTTTCTTTGTTTTTCTTTTGGCAGGAATTAATGGGAATGAATTTTTAAAGGGATTCTCATTTACCATCTGGGTAATTGCCGCAGCAACTATCAGTATGATTTTTCCTCAATACATTATTGATGTAGGCGGATTTAAAACTGAAGTTTTGATTGTGCCCTTAATACAACTTATTATGTTTGGAATGGGTACTGCCATGGGCTTAAAAGACTTTATTGGAGTGCTGAAAATGCCAAAAGGAGTTTTTATTGGACTATTTTTACAATTTACAATCATGCCTTTGCTTGCATTTACTTTGACTTTGATCATGGATTTTCCACCTGAAATTGCAGCAGGCGTTATTCTGATTGGATGTGTACCCTGTGGCGTTTCTTCTAATATTTTAAATTTTTTATCGAAGGGAAATTTAGCATTATCAATCACTTTAACCTCTTTTGCAACCTTAATGGCACCGTTTATCACTCCTATTTTAATGCAAAAGCTTGCAGGACAATTTATTCCGATTGATATTCCTGGAATGATGCTGAGTATCAGTAAAATGATATTCCTTCCATTGATTTTAGGAATTGTATTCAACAGAATATTTGGAAAGAGAAGCAGCTGGCTAAATTCAGCGATGCCTTTACTTGCAATGACCGCCAATGTGATAATTATAGCGGTAATAGTAGCGGCAGGCAGAGATAGTCTTTTAAATATAGGATTGCTATTATTTCTTGCTGCAGCCATTCATAATGGTGCAGGTTATTTACTGGGTTATTGGGGTGGAAGATTATTTAAATTGAATAAACGTGATAGCCGTACCATTGCAATAGAAGTTGGGCTTCAAAATGGAGGCATGGCTGCAGGAATTGCCTTTGAACTGGGTAGAGCATCCACTATGGGGCTTTATCCTGCAATCTTTGGAACTTGGATGGATATATCTGGTTCCTTCTTGGCCAATTGGTGGAGAAAAAATCCTGTTGATGATATGAGTGCTGAGGAAGTAATTCAGGCAGAAAAAATAGATTCAGCTACGGCATAAAAAAGATCAGAACTCGAATAGAGCTCTGATCTTTAACTAATTAACCTGTTCTGTATTATTTTTTAGATTTCTCTATTCCAAATAATCCTTCACGTATATTATAATATTTAAACCAGGTTGGATTTATTGCAGTTGCTCCAGGACTATCTACTGAAATTAGTTTAGAAGCAAAAGGCTCATAAGCTGCGCGTGGTGCAATAGCTCCTTTAACCACTAGGATCTTTTGACGCTCTACATAAACTCCGTTAGAGATAAAGATATGTGCGCTATTAGGACTAGCACGCTCAGTAGTAATGAGTAATAAATTGGGTTCATCTAATGTAGATCCTGCAACCTGTATAACAGCCGTATTACCCATATTCCAATAACGTCCACCGCCGTGTCGTATTTCTGTTTCCAGATAACGTCCAACATTTAAGGAACGAACATCCCCTTTAATTCTGACCGGTTTTCCATGCATATTATCAGATTTACCACCAACAGAAAAATCGAATGGTTTTCCAACACCGGCTTTTTCTGCAATTTTATAGCCTTCTGGATCATAAATTACCATGGCCCATCCTTTAGCTCCTTGCTTAAGTAATTCTTCAAGCATAAATGAACTATCGCCAGTTGAACCACCACCTATGTTATCACCCATATCAATAAGGACTACGGGCCGACCTTCATGTGCCATTGCCATTTTTACAGCCTCAGCAGGTTTAGGGTTATTTATTCGGGTACTTTCTCTTGAATCCCAAAGCATTTGGGATAATCGATTAGCTTCTTTATCAGCCAAAGCCTTATTGTTATCCGTAACTACTACAACAGAAGGGCCCATTGAGGGAACATCTGAATATTGATATCCTCCTGAAACACTAACCGCCAAAACTCCTGGAAGCTTTTCTACAGCCTTACTTTCATTAGTGATAGGAAGCAATGGATTAGCATAGGTATTCTGAAAAGCAATGTTATAAATCATAGGGGCTTTAACTAAGCTTTGAACAGGTTTTACTTTTCCACTTACAATTTTAGCCATAATCTCTGCAGCCTGAAATCCACGATCATAGGTATCTAAGTGCGGATTCTCCTTAAAGGTGATGAGCACATTACATAATTCAACCATTTTTGGGGTAATATTTGCATGGAAATCATGGGTAACAACAATCGGTATTGCAGGTCCAAATGCATTTCGAACTCTTCTAACCACCTCTTCATCTCCACTTGGATAACTTTCAACTACCATGGCACCGTGCAGGTTTAAGAGAATTCCCTGAAGTTTAGGTCCAGCTTTTAATCCTGTAATTATCTCATTCATCATCGCATTAAAAGCCTTATCTGTGACAGGACCTCTTGGCGTAGCCGAAGTACTTAGCGTTGGATAAAGTTCAAGGCCAAATTGTTTGGCTCCTTCGATATAACCTGCACTTGTTGTCTTAGCGGTTGACCCTGCAAAAAAACGCTTTGCCCTCAGCTCTTGACTTTCTCCAAGTGTTACATGGAAGTCTGATAGCTCTGTTTTTATTACGTTGAAGCTATTAGATTCATGTGCAATACCAGCAACCCCAATGATTGGTTTTACTTGAGAAAGAGCTGGTAAAGAAACTATAATTATTAAAAAAATAGTTCTTAATAGATTGTTGATCATCGGTTTATGATTTAAATTATTGTGTACAATAAAACTACAATAAAATTTGAATTATGAATATAAAATAGACAATGGCATAAAAAAAATAGTAAACTAAAAGTCAAAAAAAAATCTGGATCAAACATTTATAATGTTTAATCCAGATTTGTACGCCCATTAGGATTCGAACCTAAGACCTACGGTTTAGAAAACCGTTGCTCTATCCAGCTGAGCTATGGGCGCATTCTGCGACAAAAGTATAAAAACATCACAAAAACTCAAACTAAAGAACACTTTTTATCAATTATTTAAACAAAATTTAATCAACAACACTCATCTACCTGAAGCTCAGCTCGGCAAGTATGGCTAATCATGTTCAGGTATCTCATAGAAATTACTATTTTTGAGCTAAACAACAAACATTGGCAAAAATCCATAAGCAGTTGCACTTAGTCCTATTACGCAAATACAGCTCTAGCCTGAAATTTGTGATGATGGCCTTATGTGTAATTTTTGTTACCCTATCACTACCCAAACAAGCCCGTTTTCGATTTGAATACGAAAAGGGTAAGACCTGGATGCAAAAAGACCTGTATTCTCCTCATAGTTTTTCTATTCAAAAAACCAACGAAGAAATTAATAATGATAAAGATGCCATCCTAAAATCTATATTTCCTATTTATCAGAATGATATTCAGGTTGTAGAAAGTGCCATAGCTGCTTTCAGTTTAGAATTTGAAACTCAATGGAAAAACTCTGGAATTCCTGGAAATAGTAAGGAAATATACTTTGATGCTGGAAATTCTATCCTAAACTATATTTATGACAGAGGATTAATGAATCCTGTGAAAAAGTTTCAGCGCAATGGGCCAAATTACAATTTCAATTTAGTGCTCAATAACGTATCTACTCCGGTTAACACTGCAGATGTATTTCTTGTAACAGATTCTGTCCGGTTAATTAAGCAAAAATTAAAAACCTATAGTGCTATTGAAAATAAGGAATGGCTAATTCAATTAATAGCTAATCATTTAAAGGCAAATTATGTTTATGATGAGGGTTTGACAGATAAACTAGAAGAAAATGCTCTGAACAGCCTATCCACAACCCGAGGCATGGTACAAAAAGGTGAGCTTATAATTACAAAAGGGACCATGGTCAATTCTGTTATTTATCAAAAGCTTGAATCTTTAAGGGCCGCTTATGAAGAAGATGCCAAGGTTATAGGTAATCGTAACCTGATATTATTAGGACAATTTTTACTATCCGGATTAATTATTGCCTTGTTAATAGTGTTTCTATTTCTTTTCAGAAAGGATATTTATGCAGATAACAGGCAATTAGCACTTATCCTTTTAGTAATTACCGGAATGCTCGTTGGATTATCATGGGCCGTTCGCATTAACATTCCGAGTGTTTATTATATCCCATTCTGTATAGTACCCATTATCATTAGGATATTATTTGACACACGATTAGCTCTAAATATACACTTGCTGGTAGTCCTTATTGCCGGTTTTTTTGTACCCAATAGCTTTGAATTTGCTTTTTTGCAAATATCAGCAGGTATGGTTGCGATCTACAGCATCAAGAATCTTATAAAAAGGGAGCAGTTTCTTATTTCAGCACTCCTAATTTTATTGAACTATTTTATTGCTTTTACAGGAATTTCTTTAATCAGAGATGGCTCTTTAACCGATATTGAATGGCTAAATTTTGTTCCTTTTATTTTTAGTGTATTATTTTCATTATTGGCATACCCCCTAATTTATGCTTTTGAAAGAGTGTTTGGTATCACTTCGGATGTTACCTTGATGGAACTAACCAATACCAATTCTAAATTACTTCGTGAACTTGCATTGAAAGCCCCTGGAACTTTTCATCACTCCTTGCAGGTTGCCAATCTTGCCGAGGCTGCAATCTTTAAGATTGGTGGGAATACCTTACTTGTGCGTGCTGGAGCCCTATACCACGATATTGGCAAGACTGTTAATACCCAGTATTTTATTGAGAATCAAAACAGAGGTAGTAATCCGCACGATACCATTTCGTATGAGCAAAGTGCCCAAATCATCATTCAACATGTACATAAAGGTGTAGAAATTGCCAAGAATAATAATATACCTGAAATGATCATCGACTTTATTCGAACTCACCATGGCAATACGAGGGTCGATTATTTTTATCAATCTTTTTTAAAGAATTTTCCTGAAAAGTTTGTAGATGAAAATATTTTTAGATACCCAGGGCCTATCCCATTTTCAAAAGAAACAGCGGTATTGATGTTAGCTGATTCGGTTGAAGCAGCATCAAGAAGTTTAAAAGATCCCGACGCCATAAGTATAAGCGACTTGGTAGAACGTATCATTGATTATAAGCTTGATCAGGGTCAATTAACAAATAGTAATATAACCCTAAAGGATATTGACACCATCAAATTGATTTTTAAAACCATGCTCATGGGTATTTATCATGTTCGTATCGATTATGAAATTGATTAACATGAACCTAATTAATTGTCAATCTAACTAATTATCAAGCCTTTATTATTCAGCAAAAATAAATTATAGATTCATTTCAAAATATTTTTTGCCAGGCAGA
>CAIJME010000448.1 GCA_903821625.1 uncultured Sphingobacteriales bacterium
CAGATTATTGATGCAAAGCAGAATCTTTAGCCCGTTACTTTTTGTCGCGTGCAATACCTAAAGCAATCCGAAAACCATCCCTTGAATCGGAATAGCTTATTCCATGAAGTCCCAGACGAACTGCAATACGGGCATTTCCCGGAACGTCAAAGTAATTTCCGCTACGACAAACTGGTTTATAATTCTGATCAGTAAAAAGAGGCTCTTCATGTCCGCCTTTTGGATCAAAATGATCCAGAACAATTTCCCATACTCCACCACACATATCCGCAAGTCCAAAACCATTTCTTCCCTTTTCTCCGAAATAATCAACAGGAGAAACAAAAGCAAAACCATCGCTCCAAGGTGCTTTAGCTAATGGCCATGTCTTGTTACGCCCAGGTAAAAAGTCAATAGCCGAAATGTTCAAACGGCCTTCTCCTTCACTCAGTTCATTACCCCACCAGAAATAGGTATCTTCAAGACCACCCCTTGCAGCATATTCCCATTCTGCTTCTGTTGGCAGGCGATATTCCAGTCCTTTTGGTAAGCGGCCTGCTGCCCTCTCCCGCTTGGTCAACCATTCGCAAAACGCTTTGCCATCATTCCAGCTCACACAAACTACCGGATATTCATCTCTAAGCGGGAAACCAAAATTCGGATCGCGCCAGCTCTTCCCCTTTAATGAAATCCAGGGGTGTGGTGGGCCTTTGGCAGCAATCTTCCATTCAGGATCAAAAACCTGTGTTTTACCACCCGGTTTCTCTGCATCTGTAACATATCCACTTTCTTCTGCAAAACGCCTGAACTGACCAACACTCACTTCTGTTCGCCCCATCCAAAAGCCATCCTTTACCCGCATCGCACGTGGCTGTTCACCTTCGTATGACTCTCTCGCTGTTCCAGGAGTTGCTCCGCCTTCAGTACCAGTAGCCCAGGCCTTCTCTGCTGCCGTGCTACCCATCTTAAAAGCTCCAGGTGGGATATAAAGCACCTCGAGAGAGACGCCTCCACCCAGATCCAGTTTTTTTACAGGATTCTTATAGGCTCTTTCAATAGTAGAGCGGAATATTTTGCCATTCCCCTGAACTGTTGCCATAACCCCTGTTATGGAATTTGAACTCAGCAAGACAATAAGTCCAAAAAATAAAATAAAAAACAATGTCCTTTTCATACTATTGACCATGATAATTGGATTAAATTTTAAAACAATTGTCCGAGTAATTCGGACTAAGATTCATTTATTAAATTTCTAAATAGCATATTCTGAAAACTTATGCATTATTTATTTCGTTAAAAATTTCTCGAATACTTTCGGATAAAATAAAAACAATCATTTAAATAGAATTTCCATCCTACACATGCAGGATGAAAATTCTATTTAATTTTTATAAACCATAATTTTCAAAAATTATGGTTTATAATCAATAATCTGGATTCTGTGTTAACTTAGAATTCAATTGCATTTCAGTTAAAGGAACAGGAAGAAGAGCCCAACCGCGTTTATGTGATCCCTTCTTGTTAATAGTCATCAGATGACCTTTATATTTCCCTGTAAGTTCTACTTTTGCAGCAGTATAGGTAGCAGGATCATTGGTAAGTTTCATGCCATGAAACTGTTGTTCAATCACATTAAACCAAATGCCCCATCTGCGAATATCCATGTATCTGATATCTTTCTCCAGTGCAAACTCAATCCTTCTTTCCAAACGAACTATTTCTC
>CAIJME010000449.1 GCA_903821625.1 uncultured Sphingobacteriales bacterium
GGATTTTTATTTCAATCTCTTTTCAATTTCTGCACTATCTGCACAGATTTTTAAATCATTGATCAATGCACCACTTTATTGTTTGATATTCCTATTACTTGCAGGTATTATTTACCTCATTAATTACAGGTATTTGAAGAATAACCTATACCTAGAAGAACTACATTCTGCAGATAATTCGCATAAGTCAAGCACTGAAATTCCATTTTTAGGAAGATTTGGTATGTCTGGAGATTTGGCTGCAAATGAGCTTAAACTGATTCTTAGAAATAAACGGCCACGTTCAGTCACAATGATGAGTTTGTTTTTCATGTTTTACGGACTAATCTTTTACAACAGACCTGATTTTTCTATCTATCCAATCATATTCTGCGGAATGTTCATGACCGGAATTTTCATCATCAATTATGGTCAGTTTATGTTTAGCTGGCAAAGTGCACATTTTGATGGTATCCTGGTAAGCAAAATCAAAGCAATAGATTTTTTCAAAGCAAAGTTCTTATTGTTTACGATGTTCTCAACAATAAGCTTTCTACTCACTATTCCGTATGTATATTTTGGGTGGAGGGTTCTGGCAATTCATTTCATTATGTTGATCTGGAACCTGGGTGTAAACACTCTTCTTGTTTTATTTTTTGCGAACCGTAATTATCGCAGAATTGATCTGAGTAAGGGTTCAGCATTTAATTGGGAAGGTGTTGGTGCATCCCAATGGATATTATCTTTGCCCTTATTATTAGGGCCTTTCATTATTTTCCTGCCATTTAATTTACTTGATTATCCGGAAGCAGGGATCATAACAATAGGATTAATAGGTCTGTTATTTATACTAACAAGAGCGTATTGGGTGAACAAATTAATAGTACAATTTCAGGAAAAACGATATACGATTGCCGAAGGATTTAGAAATGAATAAAATGATTGAGATATTAAATTTAAAAAAAGGATATAATGGGGTAACGGTTGTGAACATTCCGCAACTAAGTATCAAAAGGGGAGAATCTATTGGCCTTGTTGGAAATAACGGTGCCGGAAAAACAACCTTATTTCGGATGATGCTTGACCTGATCAGGCCAGATGCTGGAGAAGTATTATCTAAAGAAAAAAATGTGGCTAATACAGAAGAATGGAAAGATTATACCACATCCTATCTGGATGAAGGTTTTTTGATCGACTATCTAACTCCAGAAGAGTATTTTCATTTTATTGGTGGACTCCACAATAAAAATAAAGCACAAATAGATTCAGAGCTAATACAGTTTACTGAATTCTTTAATGGAGAAATCTTAAAAAAAGGAAAATACATACGTGACCTTTCCAAGGGGAATCAAACCAAAGTTGGTGTTGCTGCAAGCCTGATTCAAAATCCGGAGGTATTGATGCTGGATGAACCTTTTGCCAATATTGACCCAAGCACGCAGATCCGTTTAAAAAACATAGTAAAAGAATTAAGCAGAGAGCAACAAATCACCACTATTGTTTCTAGCCATGACCTGAATCATGTTACAGAAGTTTGTGATCGGATACTATTGATGGAAAAGGGAAAAATAATAAAAGATATTGCAACAAATTCAAATACACTTCAAGAGCTTGAACAATACTTTTCTGTACTATCTTAGCTTTAAATTGAAGCATTTTAAAAATGGATTTAAATCTGACAGGAAAAAGAGCTCTGGTATGCGGGAGTACACAGGGAATAGGAAAGGCCACAGCAATTGAACTCGCACTCTTAGGGGCAAGTGTTACTCTGCTTGCACGAAACGAAGAAAAACTTCAGCTAGTTTTACAAGAACTTTCTTTACAGAATGGTCAGTTGCATGATTTTCTAATCGCCGACTTCACAGATCCCCTACTTCTTACAAGCATAATCGAGAATTATATTGCTAAAAACAAGGTAGATATACTGATCAATAATACCGGCGGACCAGCAGGTGGTCAAGCTATAGAGGCAGGTACAGATGAATTTATCAATGCATTTAACATGCATCTGATCTGCAATCAGATTCTTGTTCAGGCAATCGTTCCGGGAATGAAAAAAAATCATTTTGGCAGGATCATTAACATCATATCCACCTCGGTAAAAACCCCATTAAAAGGTTTGGGAGTATCCAATACAATCAGGGGTGCAGTTGCAAGCTGGGCAAAAACCCTTGCATTGGAACTAGGCCCTTTTGGAATTACTGTTAACAATGTCTTACCCGGATTTACCATGACCGGCAGACTGGAATTCCTAATCAATTCAATCGCACAAAAAGAGGGTAAAAGTACGGATGCAGTAAAAAATGAAATGATCATTACCATTCCGGCAGGAAGAATTGCCGATCCAGCTGAGGTAGCCGCAGCCGTCGCTTTTCTTGCAAGCCCTGCCGCATCTTATATAAATGGTATCAATATTCCTGTGGATGGTGGAAAAACACCTTCCTTATAGACCCTTAATTCAATAGCCCATGAACCTGCTCAACACCATTCATAATAGCATATTAATGCCAATTTCATTCTGTTTTTCTTTAGTAGGAATATCCTCAATAGAATTAAGCAGCTCCTCAAAATATCAGAATAATAAAGCTGAAATTATTGCTGAAAATGCAAAACCGATATTAGTTTCAAACCAGTTCAAATTTACCGAAGGCCCGGCAGTTGATAAAAAAGGAAATGTATTTTTTACCGATCAGCCCAATGATAAAATATGGAAATACAGTACCGATGGGCAATTAACTTTATTTCTAGATAAAACTGGCCGATCAAACGGAATGTATTTCGACAAAAAGGGCAATCTGCTAACCGCGGCTGATGAAAAAAATGAGCTCTGGTCAATAAGTCCCGATAAAAAAATAACGGTTCTTTTAGATAATTATCAAGCAAAGCTATTTAATGGCCCCAATGACCTCTGGATCGACCCAAAAGGAGGCATCTATTTTACAGATCCTTATTATCAGCGCCCGTACTGGGAAAGAAAGAAATCTGAGTTAAACGGACAATATGTTTATTATTTAGCGAAAGGAAAAACAGTTCCAGTCATTGTAGACAGTAATCTGGTACAACCAAACGGAATTGTAGGGTCGGCAGATGGTAAAAACCTTTTTGTTGCAGATATAGGCGATAAAAAAACCTATAAATACGAGATCTCCAAAAATGGAGCATTAACAAACAGAACCTTATTTGTAGAAATGGGCTCTGATGGGATGACGCTTGACAATAAGGGTAACTTATATCTTACCGGGCGTGGGGTGACTGTTTTTAATTCGATAGGTAAACAGATAGCGCATGTCGAAATTCCGGGTTGGACTGCCAATGTTTGTTTCAGCGGAAAAAAGAGAGATGTCCTGTTCATCACATCAAACACAGCCGTGTACACCTTACAAATGATTGTAAAGGGTATTTGAGAAAGTTTATCCATAAAAAAAGCCCTTTATAAAAAAAATAAAGGGCTTTTCATGTTTTAAATCTTTTATCCTGCCGGTGAAGCAACAACTTCACCTTTGATATAAATTACTTTAATCGGGGTTTTTGCGTTTGACCTAATGGTTAAGCCCTTACTGAATGGCGCAAGAGCAGCAGCATTGTAGGTAACCGAAATAGTTCCTGTTTGACCTTTTAATACTGGTGTATTGGTGTATTTAGGAACGGTACAACCACAAACACTTTCTATATTAGTAATGATCAATGGTTCATTTCCGGTGTTTGTAAACTTAAACTCAACACTAACTGGTTTACCCTGTGGAATCTTTCCAAAATCATGCGTTTCCTTTTCAAACTTAAACTCAGCCTTTTCTTCAACTTTAAAAGCTGTTACAGAAGCGAATAAAAATACTACGCTACAAAGAATGATTAACTTTTTCATAATTATTTATTTGTTTTTTAATGGCAATAAAGCTTGCATGAAATAAAATATTTCGTTTTGCGAGCATTAGGCTCATGCAAGATTTCTAATAATTTAATTTTTTTGTTTTACGCTTTCAATTATACGAAAAGTATTCAAATCAATATAAATGAAATCGTGCTTACCTTAATAGTAACAAAATTAATAATTTAGGTGGTTAGATTTGAAATTATCAACAATTTTTATACAAATGATACCTGATCTAGCTAAACAAAACACAATTTAACAAGTTCTAACGAAAATATATCATTAAAATAAAGAGTAAAAATAATTTCGGAAATTTCTGAAAATATCAATTAAAATCTTTACCCCTTTTCATAGAGGTAAAGGTTATTGATCATTCAGCTATTAAAATCTTCTTTCCGGTTTTTTATCTTCAGAAATCCGTACACCTATTTTCCGGCCATACAATTCTGTTCCGTCAAGTGCTTCAATAGCTTGCTGTCCGGCCTCGTCATCCATTTCAACAAATCCAAAGCCCTTACTTCGGCCACTTTGTTTATCGACGATCAGCTTCACAGAAGTAAGCTCACCATATTTTTCAAAAATTTCTCTTAATTCACCTTCATCTACTTTAAATGGAAGGCCTCCAACGAAAATGTTCATATGTTTATTAATTGTTTAGTTTCTTTTATTGATTTACCAAACCCTGGTAATAGGGGTGTTTATCGATCCTCGTAATTTCAGGATCACCTATGGCTGTTAATACACGTCGGGCACCTACCAGTGTCCTGGATTGAAAATCATCATAATTCTTTGAGCCACTAATCATGCTATTGATCCTGACCAATCCGGCTGCCTGAATAAAATCTCCATTACCAATATAAATAGCTGTATGGGTAACTCTCCTATTCCGTTTATCGGCAGCGAAAAACAAATGGTCGCCAGGTTTTAAATTCTTCAATGCCTTAGAGATGCTTAAGGTATCATTCTCAAGTATATCTACTTTATCGCCAACCAGAGCTTGCTGTGATGCATCTCTTGGAAGTACAATTCCATTCAGAAGATAACTAGTTTTGGTGAAACCACTGCAATCCATCCCCTTAATAGAAGTTCCTCCCCATAAATAAGGAATACCCAAAAAATTACGAGCAGTTTTTAATATCTGCTCGGCAGTAGGATCAGGACGATTTTTCCAGAGATCAAAAGATTGAGCCCTTTTTACAGAAATATAGGCGATACGTTTATCAGGAAATTCAATTTTATAGAATCCGTTTGATTCCGATAAAACCTGTAAAATATTACCTGCAACAAGATCAGAAATGGTTAAAGATGATTCAGAAGCTTCAGAATATGCGAACCCAAACAGATCTGTGTAGACTACCTTTTCTGCTGCTTGCCAGTTTTCATAATCTGTTTTATTCATTGGAGTAACCCCTTCGCTTTCAGTCCAGCTTAAATAATTATCGGGAGTGCGAACAAAAAAATGACCTTTTTCTTTCTTTAAAATTTTAACCGGAGTTCCTAAAGTAGCCTGGGTAGCCATCTCTGCTGCATGATTTGGAGCATATCGGGTATTAATCACAGAAAGGTTGGCAACACCATAGATTTTTCCATCCAGACTTTTAGCAGGCAATACCTCATCGTTTATGATTGCTGATATATTTTCGGATTTCAATAAGGCTCTTAATTCCTGAATTGCTTCAAACTTAGTTACCTGTAAATTGAATGTTAAAGGTTCAGTAGCTTCAAGTTTGAGCTGAAAAAATTCTGTTCTTTTATCAGGCGCATATTTTTTTTGAATCTGAGCCGATAACTCATTCACACGCTTGATCAAGATAGAATCCAGCAGGGCTGCTTCTAAAGACAAACTAAATGATAAGGCCAGCGCAATTAAAAAAAATTTCTTCATATAAAAATAAGTCGAAAATCTTTGTAGTCATGTTATGACTACAAAGATTTCAATTATCATTTAATTCATAAATTTAAACAAAGAATATTAAAAAATTATTAAAAAAGCATGCTAGTTGCCTTTTTGCATACCTAATTTAAGCCATTAATTTTAAATAGATGATGGGTTCAATGGTGAGAAATAATTGTCTTTAAGTATGAATTTGCTTAAGCCAATCCATCAGGGATGGATATTTATATGTAAAATTTAACTCTTTTTCAGTTCTTTCACTTGAAATGAGTTTCCACCTAAGCTTTTCGGAGATGAAAGTGGGTGGTTCAAGCTGTTCAGCTCTTGCGGCCAGGGTATAAAACTCTTCTTTGCTAGGATGAGATGGAGAACACCCAATATACACCCCTTTTGCGGTTTCAGATTCTATCAAACAATTGATCAGACTGATTACATCCTGCTGATGAATCATGTTTACTGGTGCAAGTCCATTTGGAACATGTGTTTTACCTGCAAAAAATCTTCCGGGCATTCTTTTTGGGCCAATCAGGCCGGATAGCCTTAATAAAATCACCTGCATATCAAGAGCAGATAAGAGGTCCTCAGTTTCTTTGATAACCATCCCTGATTCTGTTTCCGGATCTACCGCTGAAAATTCATTCAGGGTAGAATTGGAATCAGGATAAACAGAAGTAGAACTTATAAAAATCAGTTTTGAAACCTTACTTATTCTTAATTGATCAGAAATGGTTTTAGCCATTTTGCGGTAATTGGCAATACCATCAATACTTCTTCGTCCCGGTGGTACAGAAATAATCAGAATATCTGCGTCAAGAAAGTCATGCAGATCCGGGTCATTGCCAGATGTACTAAATTGAATTAGAAATGGGTCAATTCCTGCTTCTCTAAAAATGGCAAGTTTATCTTGGCTTGTTGTACTTCCTTTTACCTGAAAACCTCTTGAAATAAGGTTGAGAGCAAGTGGAAAACCTAGCCATCCGCAACCCAATAGACTTATTTTAATTTTATTTTCCATTTATTGATATTTCAAAGGTACATTGATTAATCCTTAATTCTGTTTTGGCATCAGGTTTGAAACGATCCTATTGGAAATAAACAGATCATCATGAAAAGAACAAAATTAAGTGTACAATAAATAACAATATTTAAAAAGCCTCAATAAATTGCTCTAATAAGGCTTCTTGCTTACCAGGCTCTATGTTTTCTGGTCTCAGTTATATGTGCAAGATGATGTTCACCATGCCAGACATACATACTGAGAACTTCGGCCAGTGAATAGTTTCTTTTTCGTTCAGGATGATAATAGGTTTTGGCAAAATCCTGAGGTTTGAATGTTCTAACAAAAGAAACCCATCTTCTGTGAAGGCTATCCAGAAGATCGAGAGAATCTATAATATCACCATACTTAGCTTCCTCACATTCGGCCCAACGTTCCTCATGATACAACCTGATCGTAGGATTTTCTTCAGTGAATGCTAATTTAAAACGTATATAAGCATTCCCATGGCTATCGGGAAGATGATGAATAACTTGCCGAAGAGTCCATCCTCCTTCTCTGTACGGTGTATCCAATTGTGCATCATCCAAATTTGAAACCGCCAACCGGAGTTTGTTTGGCAAATCAGCGAGCCTATCAATCAGATCCGAATAAGCATTTCCTTCAATTTCCTTGAATGTAAACTTACCAATTGGATATTTTAATTTTTCAATGTCTGTGTTCATATCCGTTTTTTTAAACCATAAATGACCGCATCATTAATACATGGCCGCCCAGGTCTTGGTCGCCAATTACCTGCCAGTACTGACTAGACTCCTGAATATCAATTCCTCCTGAAAATAACATCCACGCAATGTTCTGATCAATATAAACATGCGCATCAGCCTTACTTTCCGAATTGGTAAATTCCCATTGATCTACCCTTCTAATTATTGACCATACCGCACCGGCATCTCCTACAATCTCTACAGAAATCAGGGTATTAAGTGCAGGTTTGAGATCTTTAAAATGATAGGGCAATGCCTTCATGCATATCTGCAA
>CAIJME010000450.1 GCA_903821625.1 uncultured Sphingobacteriales bacterium
CACCAACCTTCTCCTGAACATCATCAATCAATGCAAACTTCTTTGATGCTGCATTGATCGCATCCATTACTTCGGCTGGCATCAGAGAACCTGACATTACCGTATAATTTCCGGCTGCATTAATAAATGTTTTGATACCCAGCTCCGCAAATAGATCCCGTTTAGCGACAGGAGCTATAGCTGAAAAAACATTCTCTAAGGGGGCTGCAGCAGCAGTCATACTACCTGCCAAAGGCAGAATAGTTAGGCTTTTGAGGATTTCTCTACGTTTCATTTCTTTATATATATTTTAATTTATTTACTCTTTTTATTAACAGGAATCATCAAATTGACTCAGGATCTATATTAAGGCCTTTGAAAGCTCATCCTTTATTCTTTGAGCAACAATTTTAACTTCATTAGCTTTAAGCATGTGCGTGGTGACATTAATGCTTCCACCCGGGCCACCCATTACTTCAATGGATGGATTACCTTCCCTTAAATTGGTAGCAAGATTATCCAGTTTAATTAGCGATTTGTCCCAAGAAATATTTAAAGTTGGAATACGATTGATTAGTAGCAAGGGAATCACTTCAGCTTTCACGCCCTTAACTGAAGAGGCAGCATTGGCAATTACAGTAATTCTGTCTTCGAGTATTTTCCACTCCTGATCCTGATCAGAATTTATAAATCGTTCTAAAGCAAAATATAAACCAAAAATTTCTTCCTTATTGACCTTCATTCCGCGACCGATGTTATTTCCTCTTGGCGGAGCATTCAGCCTGGCGGCAGCGATCAGATCTTTTCTTCCACTAAGAATCCCTGTACTTTGAGGGCCTCTCATAAATTTACCACCTGAAACACAAACTAAATCAAAACCCAGGTCATGAAATTTCCACAGGTTTTCTTTTGGAGGAAGGTCTGCGGCCATATCAATCATAGTAGGAATTTTACGTTTCTTAGCTATTTGTAGCCACTCAGCATGTTGAATTTCACCCAGAGAAGCCTGATAATTGATAAAATACATCATTGCAGTTTGGTCAGTGATGGCATTTTCCAATTCTTTAGCCGTGGTTACCGTGATCAATTTTACGCCACAGTTTTTTAGTGCGTGAGCATAACCATCATTATGTGCATTTTGAATAATCACTTCCGACTTCATTCCAGACCCTTCAAGAAATGGAATCTGGGAAGCCTTTTTAGCATCGTTTCCGCTTAGAACACCAGCCATTCCTAACATCAAGGCAGAAAAAGCTCCGGCAGTGACCATCGCAGATTCAGCATGCAGCAGACTAGCTATTCTTGCTCCAACCTTGTCTTGGACTTCTTCAAGCCTGCAGAAATGTTTTGAAGCATCGCGAATAGCTTCAAAAGCCTCCTCATGCATCAAAGATCCGCTCAAAGAAGTGAAATATCCTGAAGCGTTTATAAATGTACGCAGACCAAACTCACTGAATACATCCCGCTTTAGTAGCGGTGCAGCCTGAACTATAGAACCAGAATTACCAATCGCACCTGCAAGTGGTAACATGGTTAAAGTTTTTAGTATTTCACGGCGCTTCATGTATTTATTGGCTGTTAGTGCATATAATAGGTCAAAAATTATTTACATTCAGTACAGTTATGAAGCGGACTTACAATTCCATTGAGATCGTAAACAATCTTACCTCCGAAAATGGTCATTTCACATTCTAGCTTTTCATTACTTTCCATTTTATATCCTTGCAGATCATAAAAACCAAAATTGCCCTTTCTCATTCCAAGAATTGCAACATCAGCGATTGCACCTTCTGATAGGTTACCAAGCTGCGGGCGATTGATTGCCTTTGCCGGAGCCCAGGTACTCGCATTGATTACTTCCTGAAGATTCATCCCGATTTTTAAAAATTTTGACATCACCAAAAGCATATCCTTCATCGAGCCTTTCATACTACTAATGTGAAGGTCAGTACTGATTGTATTGGGATGAAATCCGGACTTAGCAGCAGGAATTGCTTGTGAGTATCTGAAACTTGAACCTCCATATCCCACATCGAAAATAATTCCCCTTTTTTGTGCAGCCATAACGAATGGCTTTAATTCCTGTTTTGCAGTATCAACGATCGCTTCTTTAGTGTCAAGCAATTCGCCAAATGTATGGGTAAAGATATCGCCAGGACGAAGATGCTCCATGAATAACGACTTTAGAGAAAGTCTTGGTTTAGTTCCACCAAAATCGACCATCACCGGAATATTAGCTAATTTACCTGCAGCAACGCCACGGTCAACATTTGTAAAATCAGGGCTTGTAAAATGAGCCACTTTTATACCCACTACGTATTCCTTATAGGCAATAGCTGCTTTAGCTGCAATTTGAGGATCCATATCAGTTGTATTCTGCTCGATTACACCGCCACGCATTCCGTTACCTACAATATTCAAAAAGGCCAAAACACGGGTCTGAGAATTATCTATAATATTCTTTTTGAAGGTTGGAAAGTCTCTCCAACCAGAGCCACCTGCATCAACTACAGTGGTTACACCCACCCTTTGATAAAAACCATCAGGCATGACGCTGCTAAAACCATTACTATACATCTGATTTTGCTCAGTACCAGCAAAAACATGGCCGTGAATATCAATCAAACCAGGAGTAACATATAATCCCTGAGCATTGACAATTTTTGGGGCTTGTGCTGCATCAATACTGACTGCAACCTTTGCTATTTTCCCATTTAAAATTGCCACATCCATCACCGAATTAATGTTATTTTTCGGGTCAATTACATGCCCACCTTTTATGATGATATCATAGGGTTTTGACTGTGCAAAAATTACAAAAGGCAACAAAATTGTTACCAGCAGAATATAGAACTTCCTCATTTAAACTATTGTTATTTATTGTTAATTAAAAAATTTGAGATACACTATTACGTATTTTGAATTCAACTATTTCATAAAAGTATCAGGTAAAATATCA
>CAIJME010000451.1 GCA_903821625.1 uncultured Sphingobacteriales bacterium
AAGAGTTAGTGAAATTCAAATCCGCTTTAACTTTCCTAAGATCAGATATACCGAAAAGCAACAATTGATTTTGGAAAGAGCAGCGAGAAATTGTCCAGTTGCAAAGAGCCTACACCCCGATCTGATTCAAAACATCAGCTTTAACTTTCAGGATTAAAAAGACCAAAAAGCCTTGTTATAACTGATCAGGCCATCTGTTCTGCAAGATCTTCGGCAGAAATCTCTCCATGCGAAGTTTCGTAAATACATTCGCCATTTTTTATCAGAAGAAGCTGAGGAGATTCATGATGTACACTGAATTTCTGTGCAATGGTATTGGAAATTTCCCTATTACTGATCAGATCAAGAAAGTATACTGAGGTTGCAGCAGGGATCGCATCCCAGTCATGCTCAAATCTCTTTTTTGCCATCAAACTGACAGAGCAACGAGTACTATGCTTAAAAATTACGCTATAACCTTCGGCATCGCCTATACTTTCTAATTGCTCGAGATTAGTTAATGGAATCCAATTCATGACAAAACACGTTTTTTAAGAAAGAACAAAAGTATCAAAAGAGGACGACTGGCAGGTCAGATTCCAGTCAAATTGAATTAAGGAAAAAATACAGAATTAACGTCTTGACTTTGGATAAGTTCCATAAGCTGGGCATAGTTTTGAAGAACATGCCTGTAATACTGTTGTGGCTATAAATAAGGCTATTATGCCGATAAGTACTTTTTTCATTCTTGCTTTTTTTAAAATTATTGAAATAAGTCCAATAATCAAAATTATTTTACAGATCTAAGGAAGGCTTTATGCCTGCCATCATTATTGCAGTGATTGCAGCTTCTTCACCCTTATTGCCATGCTTACCTCCTGCTCTGTCAAGAGCCTGCTGCAAATTATCAGTTGTTAATACGCCAAAAATTACCGGTTTATTGTGTTTGATCGAAACTTTTGTTACTCCATTGGCAACAGCATTACAAATAAAGCCAAAATGAGGGGTTTCTCCCTGTATTACACATCCAAGACAAATAACAGCATCTAGGTTTTTAGAGCCAAGTAAAATATCTGCACCCGAAGTCAGCTCAAAACTTCCGGGCACCTTTATGGTGATAATGTTTTGTTCCAGAGCACCATGTTTCAAAAGTGAGGTAAAAGCACCTTCATATAATGCACCTGTTACCTCAGCATTCCATTGAGAAACAATAATCCCAAATTTGTATGACTCTGCTGAAGGAACATCAATAGGAGAGAAATCTGATAAACTCTTTAGGATAGTAGCCATGGCTGAAAATAATAAATGGCTGTTACCGGAATATCCGGTAACAGCCATTAGAGGAAATATTTTTATTGTTGTGCTTCTGCACGTGCAATGTAAGTATCAATAGAGGCTGCTTCAACGCTTTCAGGAAAATCAGTTCTGATCTTATTGTAAGCATCGGCAGCTGATTTAAACTCTTTCTGCTCCTCGTAAACTAAACCTAGTTTTTTGAGGAATAGAGGGCTTGTAAATGAGTTTTTACTCTTGTCTGCAGCTTTCTTGTAAAAAGTTATTGCTTTCGAATAATCCTTCAGTTCACTATACGCATCGCCTAACATTCCAAGAACTAATGGATCAATGATTGGACTTCCAGTACTACTGTATTTACCCAATGCGTCGGTTGCTTTTTGAAACTCACCCTTCTGTAAGTATAAGCCACCCAAATAGGCATTAGCAAGATTAGCAGATTTTGTATTTGAATACTCCTCTACAATCTTTTCAAAGCCAGGATAGGAACCATCTCCTGAAATCGCTCTGTCTTTAAGCGAGTCGATGGCTACATATTCTTCTGCTTTAAACATTTCATTAGCCGCTTTCTCTGCGCGTGGAGCAAGATAGAAATTCTGGTAACCAACGTATAAAAGCACTAAAGCTATGATGGCACCCCCAATTACGGCTAAGCTCTTTGCATTTTCCTGTACAAATTTGCCTGTATTTCCAAGCTCATTGCCTGTTTCTGTTACGATATCTTTTTGATCTTTTGACATTGGTATTTTAAAAATTGTAAACCTTCTCACCTAAACAATCCCGCAAAAATACATTTTTCAGACTAAGTATCAACTTTTAAATCAGAGAGATTGATTTTTTTTAATAAAGATTGAGCTAAATCTGGCTATGATAATTTTGAGATCTTTTAAAATGCATTGATTTTTGTTTATATACGTTTGTGAGGGGCGTTTATTATTCAAAAAACATTTCTATTTTGTTTAACTAAAAAACATTCGGTTTTACGAACATAAAGAAACGAAAAGAGTAAATTTGCTGATTAGCGTTCAGTATAGGGATGAATATGTGGCTCCAAAAATTATCTGTAATAAATTTCAAAAATTATTCTGAAGCTGAATTAGTGTTTTCGGATACGGTGAATGCCTTTACAGGAAATAATGGCGCAGGAAAGACCAATATCCTTGATGCAATCCATTACCTATCTCTTTGCAAAAGTTATTTCAATCCCATTGACAGTCAACAAATTCGTCAGGGCGAAGATCTTTTTATGATCCAGGGAACATTTGAAAAAGACCAGAATGATGAAGTGATTTTTTGCGGATTAAAGCGTACTCAAAAGAAGAAATTCAAGCGCAATAAAAAAGAATATCTACGCCTAGCCGATCATATCGGTATTTTTCCATTGGTCATGATCTCTCCCAATGATATTAGTCTAATCATAGAGGGTAGCGAAGAAAGAAGAAAATTTATTGACAATGTAATTTCCCAAACAGACAGCCAATATCTGGATGAATTGATCAGCTATAATAAGAGCCTGATGAACAGAAATGCCCTCTTAAGGCAGATCGGCATTTCAGGTAAATATGATCCGGCATTGATGGAGATCTATGATGATCAGCTTATACTTTCCGGAAATAAGATTTTTGAAAAGCGAAAGGCCTTTATGATTGAATTTACAGAAATCTTCAACAAACACTATCAATACCTGAGTGAGGATGCTGAGCAAGTGGAGTTGGTATATGATTCACCTTTGCTTTTGAATAACTTCTCTGAAATTCTGAAAAAAAATCTGGAGCGCGATCGTATTCTGGAGCGTACTTCAAGTGGAATTCATAAAGATGAACTGAATTTTACCATACATGGGATGGTATTGAAAAAATTTGGATCGCAGGGACAGCAAAAATCTTTCTTAATCGCACTAAAACTTGCACAATATACATTTCTATTCAGGCAGAAAGGCTTCGAACCTTTATTGCTGCTCGATGACATTTTCGACAAGCTGGATGATGCCCGAACTACCAAGTTGATGAAAATGGTATCCGATAAAGACTTTGGACAAATTTTTATTACAGACACTAGCAGAAAAAGAATTGAAGCCATTTTCAGTGAACTGGATGTTCCGATTAGTATTTTTGATATTGAAAAGGGTAGTATTGTTGCTTAACATCTTTGAAAACCAACAAAAGAACATGGGGCGTACAAACGACAAATCATTAAAGGATGCAATAGAACAGATGCTTCAGGTTTACAAGCTGAGACGGAAGTTCGATGAAACCTCATTGATCTTAGTCTGGCCAGAAATGATGGGTAAAGCTGTTGCTAACCGAACCAAAGATATTTTTATCCGCGATCGTAAGTTATTCATCAGAATGGAGTCTGCGGTAATTAAAAATGAATTGATGATGATGCGCTCAAACATCATTGAAAAAATGAATGAACATGCAGGAAGCAGTATTATCGATGAGATAATATTTCTGTAAACTATTTGGCCCGTTCGCTATAATTCTTTACCAATAGATAGTATAGAACCGTAATAAAGAAGGCGATCGAAAATGCCTTCAGTACAAATAAATAATCAAGTGTACGATCCCAGCCTCCAAAATAAGAAACCGCACCTGGAACGATGAGCATTACCAGAAAAAAGATCAGGTAACGGGTTTGTAATATCTTCATTTATTAGAAAAAAGATCGCCCTGAACAAGCGTAAAAAGCTCATTTCAGGGCGATTGTAAGTTTCTTTTAGAAACGCTCAAATGCGGTGAAGAAAAAGCTTCCTTCTATCTGCGCATTTTCATCCGAATCAGATCCGTGTATTGCATTCGCATCAATTGATTTTGCATACTTATTACGAATGGTTCCAACTTCTGCTTTTGTAGGGTCAGTAGCTCCAATCAGTTGACGAAAATCTTCGACTGCATTTTCTTTTTCGAGAATAGCAGCTACAATCGGGCCTGAAGACATGAAGTCGACAAGATGATTGTAAAAAGGACGCTCACTGTGCACAGCATAAAACTGTCCTGCAATATCCTTACTCAAACGAGTGTATTTTAAGGCTATCACTTTAAATCCGCCCTTAATAATATCATCTAAAATAGCTCCGGTGTGGCCATTGGCTACAGCATCGGGCTTAATCATTGTAAAAGTTCTGTTCGTTGCCATCTTATTATTTGAAAATTGGTGCAAAAATACAGCTAATAAATCAAAGCTTAAAGGATTTTAAAAAATCAGCCTGAGTAAATCAGTATTTTTAATAGATTTGCATTCCTTTTGACCATACATGTTGGAAATAACCCATTTAAAAGAGTTTTTAATTGAACCTAAGCGTATTGTAATCACCACACATCCTAAACCGGATGGTGATGCAATGGGATCTTCTTTGGGTTTATATACTTATTTGATCCAGAAAGGTCATCAGGTACAAGTGATTACCCCTACCGATTATCCAAGTTTTTTACAATGGATGCCCAACAATGCTGAAGTGATCATTTTCACTGAGAAGCAGGAAGAATCAAAACAATATGTAGCCGAGGCAGACTTAATTTTCTGCCTTGATTTCAATGCACTCGTACGAATCAATGAATTGGGTATTTATGTTCGTGAATCAAAGGCAAAAAAAGTATTGATTGACCATCATTTGGAACCTGAGGGCTTCGAAGATTATCGCCTTTGGACCACCACTGCCTGTGCAACCGCACAATTAGTCTATGAATTCATTGTAACTATTATGGGCGACAAACATCTCTTAACTAAAGATGTTGCCAGCTGTTTGTATACCGGGATCATGACAGATACTGGATCGTTCCGTTTCCGCTCAACTACTGCCAATGTACATCACATTGTTGCTAACCTGATTGAATGCGGAGCCGATAATACACTGATCCATCAATTAGTATACGATGATTTCTCACTAAATAGACTTCGTTTTCTGGGAAATTGCCTCTTGAATAAACTAGAAGTCTTACCAGAATATAATACTGCCATAATTGTGATCACTGCTCAGGAGCTGGATCAATTTAAGATCTCAACAGGAGATACCGAAGGTATTGTCAATTATGCACTTTCAATTAGTGGAATTCGTCTGGCAGTATTGATCATTGAACGCCCAGATGTTGTAAAATTATCCTTACGTTCGGTAGGAGATTTTCCGGCAAATGAAATTTGTAAAAAATATTTCAGTGGTGGAGGGCATAAAAATGCATCTGGTGGATTTTCAGAAGATAAAATAACTGTGGTAAGGGAAAAGTTTAATGTAATTTTACCGGAATATAAATCACTTTTGTTAATATAGTACCTTATATAGAATAGCAATCAACACAAATAGCAAATAAATAATAAACGAATAAACCCCCAAAAGAAGATATCAGGAGTAAAAATTACAAGCTCAGGGTAGAATCATTAAAAAACAAATGTATATTTCAAGATGAAAAAATTAGTAATCGTATTAGGGCTTGCAGTTACGGGATTAGCCGGTTGTAGCAATTTCAAAAAAGGTGAAGGAGATATGTTGTATAAAATCCACACCGACAAATCAGGTGAAACAATTAAAGAAGGTGATTTTGTAGCGTTCAAAGCTATTGAGAAAACTGAAGGAGATTCAGTATTGTACAGTTCATACGATTATGACCGTCCGTCATTATTGGTTAAAGAAAAATCTGTATTTAAAGGAGATCTTTTTGCTGCTCTTGGTCTGTTAAGTGAAGGCGATAGTGCAACATTCAAAATCAATATCGACTCAATGGTTCAAAAAATGGGTCGTCCTCAACCATCCGATACCACCAAGAAATACCTAGTTTACACGATCAAAATTGACAAAGTAATCCCTAAAGGTAAATTAACCGACAGTCTTTTCCGTGGAAAGATTGATGCATTTCTGAAAACTGAAATGGATCAAGCAAAAACTGGTGAAGCAACTAAGATCAAGGCTTATGTTTCGTCTAAAAGTTTAAAACCAACAGTTACCGCTTCGGGCTTGAATTATGTGGTTAGCACTCAAGGTAGCGGTCCAAAAGCAAATCCGGGTGATACCATATTAGTTAATTATACTGGAATGTTTTTGAGCGGTAAAGTTTTCGACAGCAGTTTAGCTGAAGTAGCCAAAAAGAACGGAACATTTAATCCTCAGCGCCCTTATGAGCCACTTAAACTTCCTGTTGGAATGAATGGATCTATTGCTGGATTCGAAGAAGGATTAATGTTATTACCTAAAGGTGCTAAAGCAACCTTGATCTTACCTTCAAGCCTGGCTTACGGTGAGCAGGGTAATCAGGGAATTCCTCCATTTACTCCTCTTATTTTTGAAGTAGATGTAGTCAATATCATTCCTGCAAAAGCTGGATCTGTACAAGCTCCTGCAGCAGCTGCTATCAAGTAATCAGAATTAAAATTCTATAAAAAAAGGCTCCTCAGATATCTGGGGAGCCTTTTTTTTATTTCAACTAGTTATTTTGTTTTCCTTTAAGTTTAAGGCATCAAATCCTTGATGCACTAGCCATTACATCCATGTAGAACTGTTCGTAAACTGGAAGAATAAGGCTCAATTCAAATTCTTTTGCGCGATTAAGAGCGCCTTCTTTAAATGCTTCCAATTGCTGATCATCCTTTAAAATATAAATTGCATGAGCGGCCATAGCTTCAATATCACCAACATTATCCATGAAGCCGGTAACCCCATTAATAACTAACTCTGGTAAACCTCCCGCATTTGACGTGATCACAGGAACTTTACAGGCCATAGCCTCAAGGGCTGCCAATCCAAAGCTTTCTGATTCAGATGGCATAATGAACAGGTCAGAAACTGAAAGAATTTCTTCAACCGCATCTTGTTTTCCCAAAAAGCGAACATTCTCACAAATCTCAAGATCACGGCAAAGCTGTTCGCAATACACACGTTCAGGCCCGTCACCCACCATTAAAAGCTTGGAAGGTATTTCCTTTTGAATTTTTTCAAAAATATGAACTACATCTTGAGTCCTTTTAACCTTTCTGAAATTTGAAGTATGTACTACTATACGTTCATTATTGGGTGCTATAGCAAGCTTAAAATGATCTTTAACCTTTAAACTAAAACGATCTAGATCAATAAAATTAGGGATCACTTTGATATCTTTATTGACATCAAAGTGTTTATAGGTATCTGCCTTCAAATTTTCTGAAACTGCAGTAACACCATCAGATTGGTTAATAGAAAAAGTTACAACTGGATTATACGTAGGATCTTTACCAACCAGGGTAATATCTGTTCCGTGAAGCGTAGTTACAACCGGAATATGAATACCGAAGGTGGCCAAAATTTGTTTAGCCATAAATGCGGCCGATGCATGCGGAATAGCATAATGAACATGCAAAAGATCAAGTTTCTCAAATCTGACTACGTCTACCAGCTTGCTTGCTAGGGCAAGTTCATAAGGCGGATAATCGAACAATGGATAGTTGGAAACTGAAACTTCATGATAGAATAAGTTCTCAGAAAAGAAATCGAGACGCGCCGGCTGCCTGTACGTTATAAAATGTACCTGATGCCCATTATCAGCGAGAGCCTTACCTAATTCGGTGGCTACCACCCCACTACCCCCAAAGGTAGGATAACATACAATTCCAATTTTCATAATGGTTCTTACCTACAGGCAAATTTAATAAAAATGAAGCTAACAGTCCCTATTTACAGAATAACTTGACAATGAGGCCTTAACACAAATTAAATTAATCAAAAGAAGAGTAAAGTTAAAAATACGAACAAAAACTATCCTGAAATCCGCAGATACTGATCAGTTTGCTATCGCCTCATAGATCACATCTTGAATTCTTCCGCGGATATTCAGTTCAATCAGTTTAGCACTAACTCCGGGGTTTACCCTGTTTGACAGGAAAATATAAACCAGGTTATACTTTGGATCAACCCAAACACAGGTTCCTGTATATCCGGTATGACCAAATGTTTGAGGAGAGGCCAGTCTAGAAGGATATCCTTTGGTACTTTCAGGATCCCAGCGATCAAAACCAAGCCCGCGTCGGCTTACATTCGACTGCTTTGCAGTAAACAGGTCAACCGTTGCAGGTTTAAAATATTCAGTGCCACCATACGAACCTCTATTCAATAACATCTGGTATAAAATAGCGAGGTCATTCGTACTAGAAAATAATCCTGCATGCCCTGAAACTCCTCCAACCATCGCAGCTCCTTGATCATGAACATAACCTTCTAGCAATGTTTTTCTAAACGTGCGATCATCTTCAGTTGGTATGATCTCTTCCTTTATAAAGCGATGACGCGGATTAAACCCAGCTCTGGTCATCCCAAGAGGCTTATAAAACTGATCCATGACATAATTTTCCATACGTTCACCTGATTGTCTTTCAACCATTTCTTTCATGAAATACATGCTCAAATCACTGTAAACATATTTTCCACGGTTAGCCAGTGTTGAATTCAGCATCTGAGGCCACATTACCTGGGCAAAGTATCCTTTTCTGATAAAATAATGATCAGCCACCTTAGTTGGAAAAACTGCTGTTGAATCGCGACTATAATCCCTGTCCGACAGGTTCCTATAAAATGGAATGAACGGAATAAAACCTGCTTGATGAAGCATCACTTCACGGACAGAAATATCCGATTTATTCGTATTACGAGCCTTTGGAATATAGGCTCCCACATTGGTATCAAGCTTTAATTTTTCCTGCTCAAAAAGTCGCATAACAGCCATTGTTGTAGCTGAAGTTTTTGTAACCGATGCCAAATCATAGATATCATTGATACGCGTAGGTGTGTTGTCTGTATAAGTTCTGGTACCAAAGGCCTTATTATAGATCACCTTACCATCAAGCACCACCATCACAACTGCACCGGGAGCTGCCTTTGATCGGATAGCTTCGGCAGCAATATCATCTATTTTATTGAGGGCTGCACTGTTGATTCCTACCTCTTCTGGAACTGTGTATTTTAATCTGCTTACGCTACTTTCAAAACCCGATCCCGACAAATATTTTGGAGAAACATCTTGTCTGAGTTTTGCTATTGCTCTTACTCCACCAAAAATAAGCTGAGCAGCAAAATTGGCATAACCGGCCGATTTATTTTCTGACCAGATCAAGGGTGATTTTAAAAGATTCAATAATTTTAAACTTTGAATATCGCCAGAAAGGCAAACAATCATTTGTTTATTCAATTGAAGATCCAGCAATAAAGGAATGGTTCTTGGGTCATTTAACGACTGATCTGTAACCTGAATAATGACTGTATTGTAAAACTTAAGGTCATCGTTCAATTCATTGAAAGTCAGCATATCAGAAGTATATGCTGAAGACTCAAATCGCTTGATCTGAGTATATTTAGTTAAAATACTATCAAACTCTGATGCGTATGCCGAACCGATATTGACACTGGCTATGCTCAGATCCTGTAAACCTTTTAGCGGAATCAGTTGATCATCATTATTCAGTAATACTGTTGATCTTTCAATATTTTCCATTTCCTTCAAGAAAGCTTCATTTTGAAGATGCTCAGTAAGTTGCGCACAGGCGCTTACAGAAAATAAAACTAAAAAACACAAAGGGGTAAAACCAGGCCCTAACCTCAATAATCTATTTAGAATAAACATTTTCACCATTTAAATAGGTTTTTAAAACTTTTGCCTTAAAAAGCGAGGCCGCATCGGCTTTCATCAAATCCTGATCCAGGATCACAAAATCTGCAAACTTGCCAGCTTCTAAACTACCCTTTTCTTTTTCCTCAAAATTTCCTTTTGCTGCCCATATAGTCATACCTCTGATTGCCTCTTGGCGGCTAAGTGCATTTTCCATCTGATACCCATTTTCAGGGTAACTCTTTGTATCCTTCCTTACCACTGCAGCATAAAAGGTTAACATCGGATTAATATCTTCGACAGGAAAATCGGTACCCAAAATCAGCCAGCCATTTTGATCAAGCAATTGTTTAAAGGCATACGCACCTATTACTCGCTTAGGGCCAAGCCTATCGGCAGCCCAATACATATCTGAAGTGGCATGAGTGCTTTGAACGGAAGGGATCACACTAGTATTGCCAAATAATTTAAAATCGGCTTCATTTACTACCTGAGCATGTTCTATACGCCATCGGGCATCGTTCTTGCCCTTTAAAACTCTTCCATATACCTGTAAGATCTCACGGTTAGCAGAATCCCCAATAGCGTGGGTATTCATCTGAAAGCCTTTTTCGGCTATTTTAATTGCCACCTCCTCAAAATGTTTTTTATCACTCAAAAGAAAGCCTGAAGTACTTGGTTTATCGGAATAAGGCTGTAAAAGACTTGCACCACGAGAACCCAAAGCACCATCCATATAAACTTTAAAAGACCTTACATTTAAACGATCCGTTTTTATCGCACCAGTTCTGAATAGGTATTCATAATTGGCCTCTTGGTCTGAAAGCATGGCATAGATTCGCATTTTAAGCAGATTGCTTTTTTGTAAATCTGTGATCACCGGTATAAGTTCATGACTGATGCCACAGTCTGTTACCGTGGTAAGACCCACAGCAAAACAATTCTTTTGTGCATCTAAGAGCGATTCGCTAATCTGCTTTGCTGATGGAGTTGGAACCTTCGAAAAAACCAGCCCCTCTGCATTATCCACCAATATTCCAGTTAATTTACCATTGACAGTCTCAATTTCACCCCCTACAATCTTCTGACCAGGTTTTAGTCCAGCAAGATTTAAGGCAAATGAATTAGCAATGGCCGCATGACCATCAACCCGAGTAAGAATTACCGGCCTGTTTGGAAAGAGTTCATTGAGTTTTTGATTGTCAGGAAACTCTTGCACAGACCAATCATTTTGATCCCAGCCTCTGCCAATAATCCATCCATCCGGATTTTCTGTACTAAATACTTTTAGCTTTTCAAGAATCTCTTCCCAGCTTTTTGTCCCAACTAGGTCTGCATCCTGCAATCCTTTTCCATAACCATAAAAATGAGCATGCCCATCAATAAATCCAGGA
>CAIJME010000452.1 GCA_903821625.1 uncultured Sphingobacteriales bacterium
ATTGTAAGTAAGATTCACAGTATGACCATAATCTGTGGTCCTCCCCAAGCTTTTCAAATTTTCCCAAAGGGTATCACGTTTTAGCCCGTTTATGCGTCCTTCGGGCTCATCAATGATTGAAAAATTAGTAGCGTTAAAATCGATCTGCATGGATCGGGTAAGATTCCAGCTGATCCCATAGATACGTGACATCTGAAAATTCTTATTAAAATTGGTGTTTAATGGTAGAAAATTATTGGGATCATTATTTCTGAGCGTGTTCTCTGAATACAATCGATTTACATCTATGTTAAAATTGAGGATGGAAGGCAATAGGCTGAAGTTAAAATCACGAACCAGAGCCAGATTTTTTGACTTGATGAGCTTTTCAAAGGGCGTGATCGACTTTGCCTGATTTGAATAATTGTACTGCAAGCCCGCACGGTAAGTCTTCTGGATATTGTCTTCATTAATAAAATCGCGATGATTGAATTCATTGAACGCATAAGTTGCACTCAAGTTTTCAATATCCCATAATCGGCTTTTACTTTCAGGATTTGTCTTAATCTTACGGACATTCGTAAAATTAATACTTTTCCTGGAGGTGAAATCTTCCGTTATGAATTTCAGAGAATCCCGCTCCTGTTTACTGGAATTTTCTAGCGTAGTTTTAAACTCGGTATCCTGATTCCTTGGGTCATATTGCGGTGATCCAACCTGCGAAGAGAAATTCACAAACATAGGCACCTTAATTCCGGAGCGCTCTGAAAAGAATTTACCTAACTCAACATTTCCTGATAGATCAATTAAAACATCATCTTCACGGTTACGCTCACTTACTTTACGGTCAATAGACCCAAATCCAATGGTACTCTTGCTTCCGGAGATCGTAATATCTGCAAAGTCTGCAAGCTTTGCATTCATCCTCGCAGTTGCTCCCCATCCGCCACCTTCATCAAAATCAGTCAACCTCAACTCATTGTACCAAATCTGCGCCGACTTATCTAAACCGTCATCAAGCCTCGGATTTGCCGAATTTTTCAAAGGGTTACGAACTCCCAGCATGTACACTCGAACCTTACTTAAGTCGGGCTGCCCTTTTACAGTAATGATATTTACCCCATCCTGATAAATGAATGGACGGTTTATTGGCCATGGCTGACCGTTAAACACCGCCCTGTTACGTGCAGCTTTAGCTTCAAGAAATAATTTGAGTTCTATATCCAGCTTATTCTGTTCAGGCCAAATTAGTCCGGGGTCATTCGTGCCCGGATTCGTTACTTTCAATGGAATATCGTAATCATAATAATTATCCTGATTATCAGTTCCCACACGAAGGAATGCACGAAGGTCATTGTCTCTTAGCTGATCACCTTCAGCATGGATGAACATTTCCATTCGCCTGTATGATCGAAAATCATTAGAAGTGGTTCGAAAGGTTGCACGACCATAACCGTCTCTAAGATTCTTAACATTTAATGCAAGTGATTGCTCATTTTGACGAGATTCACCACGGAAATTTGTAAAGTCGATCTCTCGAGTAATGCCCGGAGGAAGAACATAAGGGATAGGTGTACGCTTGCCATTTTCTTCTATATTAACCGCACTTACATCAATCACTGAATTATCGAGCCCCGGATTAATCAGGGCTGGATCAGCAATTACTTTAGTCGGGTTATTTTCTGAATTATATCTTCTCCACTCGCCTCTCACCAATTGCAATTTTGCCATACGCATAACCGTAGTATCAGCAAAATCAGTTGTGAACATCCTGATAAATCTTATGGATTTAAAATCTTCAATATTTCCAACCTTTTGAATAAAATTGGCGATTGGTATTTTGAATTGAATCCATCTCACGGTTTCTTGCTTACCATTTGCGAGTTTGACAGAGGCAGAAACGATATCAGAAATATAGTTGCTTCCAACGCTCTGCAAATCTTGTGGGCGTATCGATAACTTGTACTGATAATATTCATCTGCCTGAGTTGAATTATTGTCACGGTTGATATCTTCCCCATCGGGAAATGAGGTGGCCGCAGTATTTTCAATTCCAGTTTGATCTAAAGACTGCTGAGAAGTTTTCGAGTTTCCTTCCGGATTATTATACTTTTCATATCTCTTGAGGATGCCTGCATTTGCCTGATCGAGGTTGGAGCCCCGGTAATATTGATAATCATCAGAAGATGGGTCACTTTCCAGAATAGAGCCCACTTGTGGGGTTACACTCGCTTTTACCTGATTTAAAAATGAACTGAACTGCTGGCGTTCATCTACAGAACTTAAACCATCCAGTCCTACATCCTGAAATTGTCTGGAGGTAGGGTTGTTGTCAAAAGCCTGAATAACCGGTTGAAGTTTTGGAACCCTTCCCCAGTTTGTAGGATCTGTTTTTGCCGTACTACCATCCGCTGGCAATCCATTTTCCAGACTTTTTCTTCCATCCTTCAAAATATCTTCCGTGATACTTCCCAGGTTAAAATATAAGTCACCACCTCTACTAGTCTTGTTATAAATAAAAGGATCGAGCATCCACAATTCGATGAATTCAATGTTTAATGCCTCAAAATCATTTGTTTCCAGCTTCCTGAAAATTCCACCCCACCTGCTTCTTGGATTAGCCAGATTTCCACTTGGAGTTAGGCCCGTAGTCGTAAAATTATATGGTCCCCTTTCAGTGGGGTAATAGGCAAGATCAAAGGTTGGCAAAATAATAGCCTGCCCGGTATTGGATTCCTTAAAAGGAAAAACCTCCCGCTCAAAAACCTGTCGTACATAATGGTTTGATAATTCATTCTTATCTCTACGAATATTATCAGGAGTAAGAGAATTACCGGTAATAAAAAAAATAGGATCAATATTGTAAAAGGCTAATCGCGCCCTATTATAACCATAGGACAGGTCATTATTTAGTCTCGATTCCGGAAATTGCTGGGGTGTTCCTGATATCTGCCAAGAGATTGCACTTTTAATGTCAATTAAAGATCTACTGGCCTCAAAATCATCCAGATAACTTGCTCCATTCCTGCTACCGGCAAAGTTTAATGCTCTTGGGTGTCCGGGGACAAGCTGTGCGTATTCGCCTGAAAAGGTGATGCTGGATGCCTCTTTTGTATTGATGAATGGAATTTTATCAACCATTCGGGTAAGCCACCTAGAAGGGGAACTGTAATTGACATCAAGTCCCCAAATTGTATTAGAAATAGCTTCCTCACCGATATTCACCTTCTGTGTAAGAGGCTTTTCGGTCAAGTTCATAAAAGTTCCGCCCAGATTAAGTTTATTATTCACTCGGTAGTCAAACCTTGAACCGGTCAGTGATCTTTGCTGCAGACCAAAGAGTTCATTATTCTCCATTTTGATCCTGATTTGTTGACCAGAATTTAATAAGGCCTGATTTAAGATCCTAACCAAACCTATATTGTAATCAACAGTAAAATCTACGCCCTCTTGCAAAGGCAAAGTACCGGCAATTACCTGAACAGATCCTGCTGGGATATTAATAGCATTCAACTGGAATTCCGAACCGCCCTGCGACTGATACGTACCTCTGATCTGGTATCTATTTAGCTTTGCAAACAATTGCTGTGCAATAACTTTGGTAGAATCATACAAGGGCTGATAAACATATTTATTGATTAGATTTCTTTCTGTAACCGGATCAAATCGCTTAGCTAGGTCTGAACCAAAAGGTTCAACCAATGGGAAAGTGATCCGGCCATTCAGCGGATCGATGGTTATCCCCTCCAGAAAATCAAAATAACCATCAGGCTTTCTATCATTTTGCTGGTTTAGATTATCCAAATTGGTCATCTGGATCCACAATTTGCCCTTAGTATTCTTCCCTTCGGCCATCTGAGGTTTTTCAATACCCGTTTCCTCGTCAAGCCTGAAAATATTCAACCTAAAGTCGTTGCGGCTTACTTGATAAGCTCCCAAAGTGTAAATATTCTTCATCATCAAGTCCCAGGTAGGTAAGCTGGTCTTGAGTGTTTCATTCTTTAAAAGCTTCACATAAAGCACCTCTGGAGTTGAGTTATTGACAGGAACATCGGTAGAAAATTCCCCTACCTGATATTCTACACCATTAATAGTATATCGAAATGCAACGGCCAATACTTCATCAGCATTCAGTGCTGTATTCAAAGAAATATAGCCAAGACGAGGATTCAATATATATTCTTTGTCAGTAAGGTTACGGGCAAAAGTTAGCTTGGCAAAGTTATCGGTTCCTCCACCGCCTGGCTGAAAAAATGTATTCGCATTATTGGAGTTGGAGAGCCTGGTACCCGGTGGCAAAACCTGTAATAAATTATTCGATTGCTGGGCAAAACCCGGACCTGCAAAGCCGGCAGGATAAACCGAAAAACCTGCACCTCCTTGAACTTGATTGGTGTTGTAGACCTTGTTCTCTCCCAAATCAAGCAATGCCAAAACATCTCTTGAGTTGGCTGAAGTATTTGCACGGTTTGTTACCCAAACTTCGAGTTTTGTAATATTAACATTCGAACTGTTGAGCGGGATATTCTCTAATGCTTTACTGTAATTATTTCTGAAATATTGAGCCAGGAAATAATGCTTATTGGTTTCATAATTATCTGCAGAGATTGTAAATTCATTCTGTTGCGAACCGTTTGTAATCGTTATTTCGCGCTGCTGTGATTTTTGCTGCGAAAAAATACTAGTTACATTTAAGCGGCCAAACTGCAGCTGGGTCTTTAATCCAAACAAAGCCTGACTGCCCGTTATCAGTGATGAACTTAATGGAAGACTCACATTACCCGCCTCTATTTTCCGGATAATCTCATCATCTTTACCCGTATAATCTAGCTTAACCTGATTTTCGAAATCAAACTGAGCTTCGGTATTATAATTAGTGGTGATTTTCATCTTCTCACCAATCTGACCGGTAACATTCATCTGTATCCGCTGGTCAAAGTCGAAATTACCTTGCTTCCGCTGACGCTCATTGAACATCGGATTCTCATTGCGACTTAGACGGCCTGAAAAGGTAAGATCGGCAGATCCCTGCGGTCTTATTTCAATGGTATTTCCGCCAAATATACGTTCAAAAGATTTGCTGTTTATTTTTACTGGAGGTATGAAACCAGGCTCACGGGCCTCAGAAAGTGGCAAATCTGCCAACTCACGCCAATAATTGCGTTTGATAAGCTCATTCTCGTATTTCTGATATTCTTCGATACTGAGGTATTGTGGAGCTCTGTATAAACGATCACCTATTTTTTCTCGAATGATATATCTTTTCGATAAAGGATCGAATTCTACACTGCGCTGAATATTGGAAGGATTGGGTAGAAATATTCCAGCCTGCTTTTTAAACTGCAGAGTTTTGGAATCTTGAAAAGGATAAACAAGTTTAGAGGTATCCTTTTTAGCAGCGGTATTTTGAGCAATAACCTGTCCTCCAAAAAGCAGAATTAAGAAACAAATAAAACTCTTCAGGCAAAAGGTAGCTGCACTCTTCAATTTCTGGACAATGTTGATGTTAATTATAAATTTTTAAGCGCAATTTTTATTAATTGCTCTACTGATAAATTTTCAGATCCAGTTTTTATAGCCGTATCCAATGACTTCTCAGCAACATTTTTTGCAAATCCTAACATCACTAGCGCCGACAATGCCTCATCCTTAGCTGTATTATGACTAGGCATGTTGATCAACGAATCAGGGCCTTCTTTCTTTAGTTTATCCTGCAATTCAAGAATCATTCGCTGTGCAGATTTAGGGCCAATACCCTTTATTCTCTGAATTAGCGGAACATCTCCCTGAACAATTGCAGTTTGTATCTCTGAAGGTGTTATAGAAGATAAAATCATTCTTCCGGTATTCGGGCCAATACCCGACACTGAAATAAGATGTAGAAATAAACGCCTTTCACCTTCCTCATAAAACCCATATAAGGTATGCCCATCTTCTTTTACATGAAGCCAAGTATAGAGTTTACATCGCTCCGTATCCTGTATGGCTCCATAGGTATTGAGTGATATATTTATTTGAAACCCTATTCCAC
>CAIJME010000453.1 GCA_903821625.1 uncultured Sphingobacteriales bacterium
TTGGTTAAAATTATTCTTTGATTAACAAGCCTAGTTGCTGCTGTTGGAACTGGGGAGGTGAAAAAAATCTTGAAAACAGAACCATTATCAGAAATAAAGCTGGGCTACAAACCGAATTTAATCAGCTAAAAAATAATTAGAATTATACTCGGCATTATAGAAACGGTTTTCCTAAAAAAAAGAATTTTAGTACAAGAATAGTTTGTGGTGTTGTACTTGAAAAGGGCAAGCAATTGATAGGATCTTATCAACTATCTAAAGGAGGTATTGTAGGTACTATTATAGATGTTATACTGATATTTTCTATAGCCTATAAAACGCTTGCAATAGGGCTTATTTTAGCACATAATCACCCATCAGAAAAATTACACCATTTTAACCAGCCGATCACCCTCCAGAACCGGAATACTGCTGGTAATATTCATATTCAGACAAAAAGCAATATCTTCTTCAATCCCCAGCTTCTTTAAACGTTCACTATGGGAGGTTTTTTTAAGATATAAACCTAAATCACTTTTGGCCAGGTTATAAAGATCTTCGGATGCAATACTCGCATCATCAAGGGCATAGTTTTCATCTTTCAGATAATGTACCACCCCGCCGGCAAATAGCGTATCCTCCAGATTGACCTTATCTTTCCAGCCAGAGCAAAGTAGTAAAACATCATTTGGCTGGGTTTTAAGCCAGGCACATAAGGTGCTAATATTCAAAAATGAACCGATCACGATCTTACTTGCACCGCGCGACATATTTATTGCATGAGTGCCATTTGTTGTGGTAAGTACGATAGTTTTACCTGCTACCTTTTGCTGAACATAAGAAAAAGGTGAATTTCCAAAATCAAACCCATCAACAACCTCTCCGTTTCGCTCGGCAGCCAGCAGAAACTCGGAATCACGATAAGACTCACACTCTTCAACTGTTGCTACCGGAATAATGGCGACCGCCCCATTTTCAATACCATAACAAATAGATGAAGTGGCCCTGAATATATCAATTACTACGACGATACTGTTGGTAAAATCATGTAAATGAAGAAGAGCAGGTGTCAAACAAACTTCGAGATTACGTTTTTGCATTCTATGTTATTGGATAAAGATTATTTAAAAGGAAATTTTACTACCCTGGCTAATATTTTATTCTCGCGGATGCTGATATAAATATCAGAACCCTCTTTACTAAATTCTGTTTTGACATAGCCCAACCCAATTGCTTTTTGAAGCGAAGGAGATTGGGTACCAGAAGTTACCTTACCAATCACATTACCCTCTGCATCTACAATCTGATAATCATGACGAGGAATACCTCGTTCAATCATTTCAAACCCAACAAGTTTACGGTCAACTCCATTTTGTTTTTGAGCAGCTAGATTGGCAGAGTTCACAAAGTTCTTGCTAAACTTAGTAATCCAGCCAAGTCCTGCTTCAAGCGGAGAAGTAGTATCGTCGATATCGTTTCCGTACAAGCAGAAACCCATTTCTAATCGTAAGGTATCACGCGCGGCCAGTCCGATAGGTTTAATCCCATTAGACGCCCCCGCTTTAAATATTTCATTCCAAATATGCTCTGAATGTTCCTTTTCAAAATACAATTCAAAACCACCGGCACCGGTATAGCCTGTTGCTGAGATCAATACATTTTCTACCCCAGCAAATACGCCTTTTTGAAAGGTGTAATACTCCATAGACGAAAGATCAACATTGGTTAAACTTTGAAGTGCTTCAATAGCCTTAGGGCCCTGAACAGCGAGTAAGGAAGTTTTATCTGAGATATTGATCATCTCTACTCCTTCGGTATTGTGTTTGGAGATCCAGTCCCAATCTTTTTCAATATTTGAGGCATTCACAACCAGCATATAAGTTTTATCGTTAATGCGATAAACCAGTAGGTCATCCACAATCCCTCCTTGATTATTTGGAAGGCAAGAATATTGGATCTTACCATCAAAAAGTTTGGAGGCATCATTTGAACACACACGTTGAATCAGATCCAACGCACCCTCGCCTCTCAAAATAAACTCACCCATGTGGCTCACATCAAATACGCCTACCGCCTTACGAACGGTTTCGTGTTCAATATTTATCCCGCTGTATTGCACGGGCATATTAAATCCTGCAAAAGGAACCATTTTGGCACCCAGCGCAATATGAGTGTCATTTAAAGCAACATTATTCATGATTTGGAGGTTTTATTTAAAGCGGCAAATTAATTAAAAACGATTAAAAACAGGGCTCTATTTTTTAGGGCATTTAAAGTCAGATTGGAAGGCTGAGCTGAGGGTCTGTTATCCGAAAGGTTTTGCGATGATAGGGCGTTAAACCGAAAGCCAATACCGCATTTCGATGTTTTATGGTAGGATAGCCCTTATTATTTGCCCAATCATAGTTTGGATATTCGGCTGAGAGTTGAAGCATGTAATCATCTCGATAGGTTTTTGCAAGAATTGAAGCTGCAGCAATGGAGCAATATTTATCATCGCCTTTCACAACACATTCAAAAGGAATATCCTGAAAAGGCTTGAAGCGGTTACCATCAATAATGACAAAGCCTGGGCGAAAGCTGAGCTGCTCCAATGCCAGATGCATGGCCTTAATGGATGCATTCAGAATATTGATCTTGTCTATCTCTTGATGATCAACCATCGACACGGCAAAGGCCAGGGCTTCCTGCTCAATCATTATTCGTAAATCGGCACGATTTTTTTCATTGAGCTGTTTTGAATCCCTCAAAATAGGATGCTCAAAATTTTTGGGTAGGATCACCGCTGCAGCAAAAACTGGCCCGGCCAAACAACCTCGCCCGGCTTCATCACAACCCGCTTCAATCCATTCATCCTGAAAATAAGGTAACAACATATTTAAAGATCAAAAAAACAAATAACTTTGAATTGCTACAGAGCTTTATAAATTAGGCTAGCCATGATTTGCTAATAAATTTATATAAAACAAGTTATCTTACCAGTCTACCCTTCCATTTGTATTTACCTGAATTACCCGCTATACCTATATAAACCAGGTAGAACATGTGAATTAAATTAAGCAAAGGCAGATAATACAACAATTTCATTCTTTCCCGAAAGCGGCAAATAGGGATAAGAAAAATGAATTCAGCAAGCATTTTTAGTAAGATAGTAACAAGGGCAATTAGCCAGAATTTAGGATCAATAAAACCCGCTAGGGCCGTAATAATGATACTGAGGTTAAATAGCCAGATCAATACTCCAAGAATTACAATTCCTTTGTTTTTATAACTTGTGCTTTTAGAAGCCCATCGTTTACGCTGCTGGATAAACTCACCCAGATTAGCTTTAGCATGTGTATACACAATAGCATCCCTCGATTTACAAAATCCGATCCCATTAGGATAAGCAGAAGCTACCTTATGCATAAACAATTCATCATCACCTGAAGCAAGATGATCAATACCCTGAAAACCTTTTAGCTCATGAAAAACATCCCTTCGATAGGCCAAATTTGCTCCGTTGCAGGTTGTAGGATTCCCATTACCAATCCCGGAAGCGCCAAGCCCAATCAGAAATAAAAATTCCAAGCTTTGCATTTCCTCGAAAATGTTTTGCTCTTCAAAATAGGAAACAGGAGACGAAATCATTTTATAATCGCCTGATTCATATAAAGTTACTATTGACTTGAGCCAGTTTGGGCCCATCCTGCAGTCTCCATCGGTACTGATAATAAGTTCTGCATTTGATACCTTTATAGCTTCCGAAATTGCCTTTTTCTTATACGAATTAAGTGGCTCTTTTTCATTTAAATTGATCAGTTTTACTCTAGGGTCAATAAACGACAAAACAATCTCAGACGTTCTGTCTTTAGAATGATCATCAACAACTATAAGCTGAAGTAAATGTGCGGGGTAATCTTGAGCGAGAATATCCTGAATGGTAGATTCAATCATTCTTTCTTCATTGCGGGCAGCAATCATAATACTAACCGAAGTTTTACACAGCTTATTTTCAGCATTAATTAGCCTGAGCTTTGCCCAGCCTTTTCTCAAATAAAGCATAATGCCCCAATAGAATAGGGTAAACATTGCAATTAGGATACTAATTAGTTGAATGACCAAAGAAATTGAGTTTTAAAACGAAAATAGAACCAAAAATAGCTGGAATAATTAAATTTATCATCCAAATAGCTGCAATAGCTGCCATAATTGCAATTTCCTGGGTGGTTACAAAAGCAAAAAAATAAGTTGCAACACTTGCCCGAACCCCGATATCCAACATATCAAGAGAAGGAAGCGACGATTGAATAAAATAAAAAACAAACAAGATCATGACCAGGTCAAAAGTTTTGATTTCAGGGACAAGAAAATGGATGATTAGAAAATATTGAATGGTAAATATTAAATACCTCGATAGTGAATAAATCAAAATTCTAACCATATCAGCATACTTATACCTTGAAAAAATGATAAAAAATCGCTTCCACCGCTTTAAAAAATTAACTTTTTTTAGAAGGCCGTAAAGCCATTGAATATTAAAGTAAAACAATATAAATAATGAACAATAAAGAAGAATCAGGAAACCTAAACCAAAATTTACAAAAGGATTCAAATAGGCAAACCGTAAAATAAAACAGAAAAGCGCCAAAGAACCCAACACATTGGTAACCAACAATTTCCCCATTGCACCAACACTCATGGCAATTAAACCCATTATACGTTTACGAGGGGAAAGAAAAAACACTCTACCCCCAAATTCGCCAATGCGGTTTGGTGTAAATACTGCCCAGGTCAATCCACAAAAAACAGACTCTACTGCTTTCCAGGTACTAATCTTTTCAAGCCCTCTAACCAGATACTTCCATTTAAGCGCCTCAATAAACCAGTTCAAGAACATCAGTAAAAAAACACTGATCATTACTATGAATACGTCACTTAAGGAAAGTGTTTTAAGTAGCGATACAAAATTGTCTATATTCTGGTTATTACTTAACTTTTGAAATATGAACCAGAAGGCTAGCCCCAACACGGCAACCTTTATTCCAATACTTAAAATCTTTTTTGACTGGGAGTTCATATTATTACAATGTTAAGCAAAAGACAGGCAAATTTTTATTTTGAAAATGCTTTGTCTTAAAAACTTAAAAAAGAAGGTAAATTCTTAATATTGCTAAGAATGTTAAAAGAAAAATCAAATGAACGGATAATTCTTGGAATTGATCCGGGAACTAGCGTGATGGGATATGGAATAGTGAAGGAGGTCAAAAGTAGCGTTGAACTGATTTGCTTGGGTATTGTAAAAATGGACCACCTTGACGACCATGCCTTAAAACTCAAACATATTTTTGAGAGAACTGTCCTGCTTATTGATCAATATAAACCCGATTGCTTGTCGATTGAAGCCCCTTTCTATGGCAAAAATATTCAGGTAATGCTAAAACTTGGGCGTGCACAAGGTGTAGCAATGGCAGCAGCATTATCCAGAAATCTTCCCATATTCGAATATTCTCCGCGAAAAATAAAACAATCCATTACTGGCAATGGTAACTCCTCAAAGGAGCAAGTTGCCGCGATGCTAAAAACCCTATTAAAATTTTCGGAAACACCTGAATTTCTAGATGCAACCGATGGTTTGGCGGTTGCTGTTTGTCATTCATTTCAGAAAATAAGTACTGCAGGGAACAAGAAAAGCTATACCGGCTGGGATGCATTCGCTAAGGATAATGTTAAAAGGATAAAAAAGTAAAATCAAAGCTGCACGCGGATAGCTTCAGCAATCTCAGTTAATCGTTCTTCAGATAATTTTAATTTGGGACGGCTAAAGTTCATATCATCCATGGAATTTATTGGGATAAGATGAATATGGGCATGAGGAACCTCTAAACCAATCACTGTTAATCCTATTCGCTCACAGGGAATGGCTCTTTTCAAACCTATAGCCACAATCTGAGCAAACATCATCAGTCCAACATAGGTTTCGCTATCCAAATCAAACAGGTAATCAACTTCTTTTTTAGGTATTACAAGAAGGTGGCCTTCCGTTAGTGGATTGATATCTAAAAATGCCAGATATTCTGATGTTTCAGCAACTTTATGTGCGGGTATTTGGCCGGCTACAATTTTTGAGAATATTGATTGCATAAAGGTTTAAGTTGAAAGCTGAAAGTTGAAAGCTAAAAGTTGAAAGCTAAAAGTTGAAAGTTATAAGTTATAGGTAATAAGTTATAGGTAATAAGTTAAAAGCTAAAAGTTGAAAGCTGAAAGTAAAAAGTTATAGGTTATAGGTAATAAGTTATAAGTTATAGGTAATAAGTTTGTACTGCTATTTAAGACAGAATTAAGGTTATTTATAACTATCGGCTGATTTCAATGATCTCAAACTCGATCTTTCCTGCCGGAACTGCAATTTCAGCTTTATCGCCTACACTTTTACCTAAAAGGCCTTGTGCAATAGGTGATTTTACTGATATTCTGCCTGATTTTAAATCAGCTTCAGATTCTGAAACCAACTGATAGGTCATTGTAGCGCCATTATTCATGTTTTTTATCTTAACAATTGATAAAGCAAGAACTTTGGTTGAATCCAATTTTGATTCATCAATTAAACGGGCATTAGCCAAAACATTAGTTAATTTTGATATTTTCGATTCATGATGCCCCTGCGCTTCCTTTGCGGCATCATATTCTGCATTTTCAGATAAATCACCTTTATCTCTAGCCTCTGCAATAGCCTTTGAAATCTGAGAACGGCCCTCAGTTTTTAATACATGAAGCTCCTCTTTCAGCTTTTCTAATCCTTCACGGGTATAATAAGTTACTTCCGTCATATCTCACAATTTTATGATTATACTTAAAAACAAACAAGACTATGTCGGCCTAAGCCAATATAGTCTTGCTCGTATCAATACGAAGATAATATTTTTGGTTTCAGATTTCCAAATTTCTAGTATGAAAACCTCCCTTTGTTATTGATTATCACATGAATAATTTTAATCTCAAAATAAGGGTATTAGTACTTTTAATTTTTGAGCAAGCACTTCCGAGATCTTACGATAAGACTCATGGGTCCAGCCTGCAATATGCGGACTTAAAATTACTTTTTTATTATCAATCAGCTCTGCAAACCATTCTTGTTCTGCTAGTGCTGGAAATTTTTCAAGCTCCAAAACATCTAAACCAGCTGCAGATATTTTCCCATTGTGCAATCCATTTAAAACAGCTCTGGTATTGACCACCTCTCCTCTGGATGCGTTCAAAAGCAGGATTTGTTTTTTAAAATGAAATAGGTATTCCTCATTAAAAAGTTGCCGTGTTTCAAAAGTAAGCGGAATGTGAAAGCTAAGGATATCTGCTTCTTTTACCACCTGCTCCATACTTACTTCCTGAACAAAAGCATCAGAAAACCCTGTTTTATACTTGTCGTAAGCTATCACCTTTACCTCAAAGCCGGATAATTTTCGGGCCAACATCTGACCGGTATTTCCATACCCAATTATGGCAACAGTTTTCCCTTTAAGCTCATAACCCCGGTTATCTTCCCTGTTCCAAATTCCATGTCGAACCTCATCATCTGCAACATTCAAATTGTTTAAAAGCGAAAGCAACATCCCAATTACATGTTCTGCCACCGCATCACGGTTGCCTTCAGGCCCGTTAATGCATTTTATTCCTTTTAAAATCGCATATTCTTCATCCACATTATCCATTCCGGCACCTGCGCGTGCAATAACTTTTAAATTTTTCCCGGCATCGATAATTTCCCGGTCTATTTGAAACTTAGTACGAATAGCTATACCTGCATATTCAGAAAGTATGGCAATAGTTTCCTCCCGACTGATCATCGGTTGCACATCACATTCAAAGCCCATTTTCTCAGCTTCTTCTTTAAAAGTAGGATGCAAATGATCTGCGATAAGTATTTTTTTATTCATGTCGCTAAAAACTATCTCGTTGAACTGATCAGGTTTGTTAATTTTACAAAATCATCCACACTGAGTCGCTCGGCTCTAAGATCGAGCATCGGGTCATCGCCCATACTTTCCTTGTTAAAAATAGAAGATAATGCATTTCTCAAGGTTTTTCTGCGTTGATTGAATCCTGCCTTAACCACTTGCCAGAATAGCTTTTCATCACAATCCAATTTTGAAACTTCATTCCGGGTTAAGCGAATAACAGCCGAGTTTACTTTTGGTGGCGGGTTAAATACTCCGGGTTTTACGGAAAATAAATATTCAACCTTATAATATGCCTGAAGAAAAACACTTAAAATGCCATACTCTTTACTCCCAGGCTTTTCAGCACAGCGTTGTGCAACCTCTTTTTGAAACATCCCCACCACTTCAATAACCTGATCACGGTTTTCAAGAACTTTAAAAAGAATTTGAGAGGAAATGTTATACGGAAAATTTCCAATCACAGCCAAGTGTCCGGGAAAGATCTCTTTGAAATTTAATTGTAAAAAATCAGCATTCATGAGCCTTGGGCCAAGTTCAGGATATTTTTTATCCAAGTAATGAAATGACTCGGTATCAATATCGATCATGAAAATTTCGAGTTCAGTTTTGCGCAACAGAAAATCGGAAAGAACACCCATGCCTGGACCTACTTCCAACACCTGATCATATTTATCAGTTGAATGAAGGCTATTAACAATCTTTTCGGCGATATTCTTATCGGTTAAAAAGTGCTGTCCAAGATGTTTCTTTGCTTTTACTAAACTCATTGATGGAGTATTTTGCGCAATTTACAGAAAATTGACTTAGAGAATTAGCAAATGAGGAAATTAGCAAATGAATGAAGATCTCCCAAAACTTACAACCTACAACCTACAACCTATAGCTTTCAGCTTTAACCTTTTAGCTTTTAGCTTTCAGCTTTCCCCTTTTAGCTTCCCCCTTTTCAACTTAAACCTTCCACTTAATTGCATTATGAGATTAAAGTCTTTATTTTGCGTTAATTATTTATAACCTTAATAAAAAGGTATTATTGATAATTTAATTGATAGCAGGGATGAGCGATAAAATTAAAGTAGGAATATCTATTGGAGATGTAAATGGTATTGGACTAGAGGTGATAATCAAAACTCTAAGAGATGCTAAAATCATGGATTATTGTACCCCTATTGTATATGGGCATACAAAAGTTGCTTCCTTTCACCGTAAAACAATGGAGATTGATGAGTTTAATTTCAATGTGATTAATGATGCACTTGAAGCACATAATAAACGTCCAAACATGATCAACTGCTGGGAAGAAGATGTACAGATTGAACTCGGACAAGCCAATGCCACTGGAGGGAAATATGCCTTTATTTCATTGGAAAGAGCTTTAGATGACCTCATTGCGGGTAAAACCGATGCTCTTGTTACCGCTCCAATCAATAAACATACTATTCAAAACGAAAACTTCCAGTTTGCCGGGCATACCGAATATATTCAGTCTAAAAACAATTCAGAAGACTCGCTGATGTTTCTTGTAAGTGAAGATATCCGAGTTGGAGTGGTAACTGGACATATCCCGGTGAGCGAAATTCCCGAGAAAATCACTAAAGAAAAAATCCTTTCTAAACTAAACCTGATGAACCAGAGTCTTAAAAAGGATTTCTGGATCCAAAAGCCCAAAATTGCAGTATTAGGGTTAAATCCGCATGCAGGTGATAACGGACTAATAGGCAATGAGGAGCTTGAAACCATTATTCCAGCTATTGCCGAAGCAAACGCACAGGGAATATTTGCCTTTGGGCCCTATGCTGCCGATGGGTTCTTTGGCGCACATACCTATGCTCAATTTGATGCCGTATTGGCCATGTATCATGATCAAGGTTTAATCCCATTCAAACAAATTGCCTTCCATAATGGTGTGAACTTTACAGCCGGCTTACCTGTTGTAAGAACCTCGCCCGACCATGGTACCGGATATGATATTGCTGGTAAGAACATTGCCTCAGCAAGCTCATTCAGAGAGGCACTTTTTACCGCAATCAACATCGTTGAACGACGTAGAGAAAGTGTAGAACTTGAATCAAAGCCTTTAAAACTGAGTAAGTTTTCTAAGGATAGAGATTAAAATTGCTAGAGTTTTCTTATTTTTTGAGAAAATGACAATACTATAAATTGATATTAATACCACTAATACCTCTGGCTTTTTTCAGAAAAAGGTAGTTTAATGATCGTTTTGCCTTGAGCTACACTGCATAAAGCTTATGCCCATGTAAATTCAAAAAATTACGCTCTAAAGGAATAAAAACTAAACAAAGGCTAGCCGCCAAGCATTCATTTTAAAAAAACTGTTCCCAACTAAATAAATTTTTCTAAATTTGCAGGCTCAATTGGCGTGCTTTGAAATCTTTACAACAATATAGCATTCCGTTTACCGGATTAAAGCTCGGAGTTCATCAATTTGAATTCGGGGTAGATGATTCCTTTTTTAAGGAGTTTGAATACTCTCTGGTAAAAAGCGGAAAACTCAAGGTTGACCTTGATCTGGAAAAGCAAGAAACAATGATGATTCTGCATTTTCATATCTATGGTGGAATTAAATTGGGATGCGATGTTTGTTTGGCAGATTATCCTTATCAAGTAGATTTTAAGGAGAGGCAGATTGCTAAATTAAATGGAAATGATGATCTGGAGGATGACACCGAAGAGATCGTTGTTTTAAAGCGAAGCGAAACCGAGATCAATGTAGCGACTCTGATCTATGAATTTATCAATCTAGCGGTACCTTATATTAGCCGTTGTGATGATGAAGGAAATGCAGAATGGTGTGATCGGGAGATGATTGCAAAACTGGAGCAGCTTGCGCCAGGACCAAAAGAAGAAATTGAAGATGCTGATCCAAGATGGGAAGCGTTAAAGAACATAAAAAAGTAAATTAATACATAGGAACAAATGGCACATCCAAAACGGAAAATATCCAAATCAAGAAGAGATAAAAGAAGAACACACTACAAAGCAGAAGCTCCGGGTTTAACAACCTGTCAAACTACTGGTGCTGTTCATTTACCTCACCGTGCGTATACAGTTGATGGCAACTTGTATTATAACGGAAAAATGGTGATTGAAAACACTTCTATTGCCTAAATTACCTTTCTAAGATGAAAATCGGCTTAGATATAATGGGTGGAGATTTTGCTCCCAAAGCAACAGTTTTGGGTGCAATTGCAGCTCAAAAAACCTTATCAGCAAACCAAACCATAGTCCTTTTTGGTGATAAGACTCAAGCCTTACCATTTTTCGCTGAACAGGGCGTGAGTCCAGATAGTTTCGAGTTTGTTCATACCACAGAAATGATTGGCATGGGTGAACATGGAACAAAATCTGTACTTCAAAAGCCTAACTCCAGTATCAGTCTAGGTTTCCAATATCTGAAAGATGGCAAAATAGATTCATTTTCTTCTGCAGGAAATACCGGCGCTATGCTGGTTGGAGCTATTTTTAGCGTAAAACCTGTTCCGGGAGTTATCCGTCCAGCAGTTGCAACGAATGTTCCTAAATTAAAATCGGGCTTTGGAATCATGCTGGATGTAGGTGCTAATGCAGACTGCAAGCCAGAAGTTTTAGCTCAATTCGGTATTTTAGGTAGTTTATATGCTGAACATGTATACCATATTCAAAATCCCAAAGTTGGATTGATGAATTTAGGTGAAGAGGAAGAAAAAGGCAATGTACTTACTCAATCTACTTTTCCGCTTTTAAAGAATTCAGACATTAATTTCATTGGCAATATTGAAGGACGGGATCTGTTCAATGATAAAGCAGATGTAATTGTTTGTGATGGATTTACAGGTAATGTCATGCTAAAATTAGCCGAAACTTTTTATATTCTCACTCTCAAAAAAGGATTTAAAGATGAATTTTTTGACCGTTTCAATTACGAACAATATGGTGGCAGCCCTATTTTAGGTGTTAACGCTCCTGTTCTGATTGGCCACGGTATCTCCAGTCCAGAAGCAATTAAAAATATGGTACTTTTATCCCGAACAATGATTGAAACACAGTTTGTAGATAAAATCAAAGAAGCTTTTAAATAATTTGTCCCAATTTATTATGTCTAAAGTTCACGCTGCAATAACAGCCGTAAATGCCTACGTTCCTGAATATATTTTAACGAATAAGGAACTAGAAGGAATGGTTGAAACGAATGATGAGTGGATATTAAGCCGAACAGGTATTAAAGAACGTCGTATTCTGAAAGGGAATTTGGGAACATCAGATATGGCTACTCCTGCTGTTGAAGGTTTACTTAAAAAGCGCGGAATCAAAGCCGAAGAGATCGATCTAATTATTTTCTGTACTACTACACCCGATATGGTGTTTCCTGCTTCCGCAAATATTCTTGCTCATAAAATCGGTGCTGTGAATGCATGGGGATATGATCTGAATGCAGCCTGTTCAGGCTTTCTTTATGGACTAGCTACAGGCTCTCAATTTATTGAATCTGGCAAACATCAAAAAGTGCTAGTCGTTGGTGGAGATAAAATGTCATCGATTATCAATTACAAAGACCGAACCAGCTGTATCATTTTTGGTGACGGCTGCGGAGCTGTGCTATTGGAGCCGAATACCGAAGGCTATGGAGTGATTGATTCAATTCTAAAAAGCGATGGTTCTGGCGGTGATTATCTATGCCAAAAAGCCGGGGGTTCACTTAGGCCTGCAAGCCATGAAACAGTTGATAATGATGAGCATTTCCTTCATCAAGAAGGGCAGGCAGTATTTAAATTTGCGGTAACTAATATGGCCGATGTCGCTGCCGAGATCATGGATAGAAATAATCTTACTTCCGAAAATGTAGATTGGTTGGTTCCACATCAGGCAAATAAAAGAATCATCGATGCCACCAGCAACCGCTGCGGTATTGATTCTGACAAGGTGATGATCAACATCGAAAAATATGGCAACACCACAAATGGAACAATACCATTATGTTTGTGGGAATGGGAAAGCAAACTAAAGAAAGGAGACAATCTGGTTTTAGCTGCCTTTGGAGGTGGATTTACCTGGGGTTCTTTATATCTTAAGTGGGCTTACTAAAAAAAACCAGATGCATTTCTTAATATTTTTATTATAATTATAGAATAAAATCCAAAAACCTAAATCAAACAA
>CAIJME010000454.1 GCA_903821625.1 uncultured Sphingobacteriales bacterium
GAACATGGTTCATTATGATGTGCAGCTGATTGGTGGTGTTGTATTGCACCAAGGTAAGATTGCCGAAATGGCTACTGGTGAGGGTAAAACCCTTGTTGGTACATTACCGGCCTACCTTAATGCACTGTCAGGGCAGGGTGTCCACATCGTAACCGTAAATGATTACCTGGCCCGTCGTGACTCTGAATGGAACGGACCGCTTTTTGAATTTCATGGTTTAACGGTTGATTGTATTGATAAGCATCAGCCAAATTCTGAAGAAAGACGTAAAGCGTACTTGGCCGATATTACATTTGGTACCAATAATGAATTTGGTTTCGACTACCTGCGTGACAATATGACATTGAACCCTGAAAGTCTGGTTCAGCGTAAATTGCACTTTGCCATGGTAGATGAGGTGGATTCAGTTTTGATTGATGATGCAAGAACACCATTGATTATTTCTGGTCCAATTCCTCGAGGCGATGAGCATGAATTTTATGATCTGAAACCACGTATCGAGCGATTGGTCACTGCACAGAAAAATTTTATAAACGGTGTTTTAAATGAGGCTAAAAAATCAATAAACGAAGGTCATGGCGGACCGCAAGAAGGTGGTTTAGCCTTATTAAGAGCTTATCGTGGTTTGCCAAAAAGTAAGGCACTGATTAAATTTTTGAGTGAGCCTGGTATGAAACAAGTGCTAACAAAATCGGAGCACTATTACATGGAAAACCAAAATAAGGAGATGCCCAAGGTAGATTCTGAGCTTTTCTTTGTGATTGATGAAAAAAACAACCAGGTTGAATTAACTGAAAAAGGTATCGAACTGATCACTAGCTCTGGCGAAGATCAGAATTTCTTTGTGATGCCTGATGTAGGTACTGAGATCGCTGAGCTCGAAAAATCAACTCTTTCAACAGAACAGAAGGTGGAAACGAAAGATGCGCTGATGCGCGATTTCTCAATCAAATCTGAACGTATACATTCTGTTAACCAGCTATTAAAAGCGTATACGCTTTTTGAAATTGATGTGGAATACATCGTTGACGAGGGTAAAATTAAATTGGTTGATGAGCAAACAGGCCGTATTATGGATGGGCGCCGTTATTCTGACGGCTTGCATCAGGCAATCGAGGCAAAAGAAAATGTGAAGGTAGAGGATGCCACACAAACCTATGCTACCATCACCCTGCAGAACTTCTTTAGAATGTACCATAAACTTTGTGGTATGACGGGTACGGCAGTAACAGAGGCCGGCGAGTTATGGCAGATTTACAAGTTGGATGTAGTTGAAATTCCTACCAATGTTATAGCCAAGCGTAAGGATGAGGAAGACATGGTCTACCGCACTGTTCGTGAAAAATACAATGCTGTTGCAGATGAAATTACCAGATTAACACAAGCTGGCCGACCGGTTTTGGTGGGTACAACTTCAGTTGAGATCTCGGAGCTCTTGAGCAGAATGCTTAAACTCAGGGGCATCAAACATAATGTACTGAATGCAAAACTTCACCAAAAAGAAGCGGATATCGTGGCAGAAGCAGGACAGGCAGGAACAGTAACCATTGCTACCAATATGGCGGGTCGTGGTACGGACATCAAGCTTGGTTCAGGCGTGAAAGAAGCGGGTGGTTTGGCAATTGTAGGTACTGAGCGTCATGAATCCCGTCGTGTCGACAGACAGCTGCGTGGTCGTGCCGGTCGCCAGGGTGACCCGGGTTCAAGTCAGTTCTTTGTTTCATTAGAAGATAATCTGATGCGTTTATTCGGTTCAGAGCGTATCTCCAATATTATGCTGAGGATGGGTATTGAAGAAGGTGAAGTAATTCAGCATTCCATGATCACCAAATCTATTGAGCGTGCACAACGTAAAGTGGAAGAGAACAATTTTGGTGTTCGTAAGCGATTGCTGGAGTATGATGATGTGATGAACTCTCAGCGCTCGGTGATCTATGCAAAACGTAAAAATGCGTTGTTTGGAGAGCGTCTAGATGTGGATCTAAATAATACCATTTTTGATGTGGTAGAAGATATTTGTTCGGAATACAAAGAGCAGGGTAATTTTGAAGGCTTTGAATTGGAAATCATTCGTATTTTCTTAGTAGATCCAGAAATGACTGAAAAGCAATTCGCTGAGACTAATATTCATAATCTTACAGACAGGATCTTTGAAAAGGTTGAGAGTTTCTATCATCGTAAACTGGAAGCAATTGCCCAGCAAACTTTCCCGGTACTTCGGGATGTGTTGAAAGAGCGTGGCGATCAGATTGAAAATATAGTAGTTCCATTCACTGATGGGGTTCGCTCGGTACAGGTAGCTGCTAATCTTAAAAAAGCAGTGGATAGTAAAGGGCATGACGTGTTCAAAGCCTTCGAAAAGACCGTTGTTTTAGCATTAATCGATGATGCTTGGAAAGAGCACTTACGCGAAATGGATGACTTGAAGCAATCGGTTCAGAATGCTGTTTATGAGCAGAAAGATCCATTGATCGTGTATAAAATGGAAGCATTTAACATGTTCAAACAAATGCTTGCTACCGTAAATAAGGATATTGTCAGCTTCCTGTTTAAAGGAAATATACCATCGCAAGACCCTAGTCAGGTTCGTGAGGCTCGTCCACAGCAGCGTCAAGATTTGAGTAAGTTAAAGGTATCAAAACCTGAACTAGGGCAAACTGCAGGGGGCATGCCGGTTGATGATACCAGGGAATTGCAAAAAACGCAGCCTATTCGCGTTGAGAATAAGATCGGAAGAAATGACCCTTGTCCTTGCGGTGGGGGCAAGAAGTATAAGAACTGTCATGGTGTTGGAGTAGAATAGGCTAATGAGCTGGAAAAGTTTCATCGGATTTATTTTTATTATCGTTTGTATCTCTAGCGTTTCAGCACAGGAAAAAGGGACGGTACAGGTTACAAAAGATCCGCAGATCGATAGCCTGATCGCTAAACGTTTGGCACTGAGTAAGAATAATAGATCGGGGAGTAGTATTGAAGTATCCGGTTTCAGGGTACAGATATTTTCTGGTTTGGAGCGGCAGCAGGCCTATGCAGAGCAAGCAAAATTTAAAATACGTTTTCCAGCATACAACGTTTATATCAGTTATGTACAGCCAAATTATCGGGTCAGAATTGGTGATTTCCGGACCCGGCTCGAAGCTGAAAAATTTATGAATGAACAGAAGAGGGTTTATTCTTCCATGTTCATTTTTTCTGAAATTATAATTCTTCAATAATGTTAAAAGATAAAATTACCTACCTAGCCAATCAGATTTATAGCGATGTTGTAGCTAACCGCCGCCATTTGCATGCTAATCCTGAACTTTCTTTTCATGAATACGAGACTTGTGCTTATGTAGCCCAAAAGCTGGATGAACTTGGTATTGAATACAAAAAAATGGCGAATACCGGATTGGTAGCCTTGATCAAAGGAGCAAAGCAATCAGATGCTGTGGTGGCTCTCAGGGCCGATATGGATGCACTGCCAATCGTTGAAGCAAACGATGTGGTGTATAAGTCGAAAAATCCGGGGGTTATGCATGCCTGCGGACATGATGTGCATACTTCATCACTTCTGGGAACAGCAAAAATCTTGACTGAGCTGAAGAATGAATTTGGCGGAACGGTAAAATTGATATTTCAGCCTGCCGAAGAGAAGTTACCCGGTGGTGCAAATATGATGATTAAAGAAGGTGTATTGGAAAATCCAAAACCCGATGCAGTGCTTGGTCAACACGTGATGCCATTGATCGAATCAGGTAAGGTTGGTTTCCGCTCCGGAAAATATATGGCCTCCACAGATGAGATTTATGTAACGGTGCATGGCAAGGGTGGCCATGGGGCTCAGCCTCAGCAAAATATAGATCCTGTGCTAATCACTTCTCATATCATCATTGCATTACAACAGATCATTAGTCGTGTGGCTGATCCTAAAACTCCTTCTGTTTTATCATTCGGGAAAGTGATTGCCAATGGTGCAACCAATGTGATCCCTAATGAGGTTTATCTAGAAGGCACTTTCCGCACCATGGATGAAGATTGGAGAGCTAAGGCACATGAAAAAATGAAAAAAATGGCCGAAGGCATTGCCGAAGCAATGGGTGGGAGCTGTGATTTTAATATTGTTCGCGGATATCCATTCCTGATCAATGAAGAAGTACTTACTGCTGATGCCCGTGCCTATGCCGAAGACTATTTAGGGAAAGAAAACGTTCTTGATCTGGATATTTGGATGGCTGCCGAAGACTTTGCCTATTATTCGCAGGTTTCTGATGCATGTTTCTACCGATTAGGAACTGGGAATGTTTCACGCGGAATCACATCTTCAGTTCATACGCCAACCTTTGATGTGGATGAAGATTCACTTAGATTAAGCACTGGTTTAATGACCTACATTGCCCTAAAGCAGTTAGGAAATTAATTGGCTGCTGATCCAGCCAAAGAGGTAAAATTTTATGATAAAGAGACTATATTTTATTCTGAGCCTAATAAGCATTTACAGCTTTAGTTTTGCTCAGCAGATTCCTCGTTTCAACCCCGATACGGTACTAACGGTCACCATTGATTCGGCGATAACAGTTACTTCAACACGCTTAACAGTTGAAAGTTTTATCAATGAAATTATCAATGATACCAGCTTCTATGAGGCCTTCCGCAACATGAAGAAGTATACATTCACTGCTGAAAATAGGGTTTTTACCTATGATAAGAAGAATGCAGTAGAGGGAAAGATCTACCGTAAAATTTATCATAATAATGATGGGCCTTATAAAATGCAATTTCTTGAAAAAAAGGATGAAGGAAAGGTCTATAAAAAAAATGGAAAATTTTCACTCTATACCGTAGAGATGTTTGACTACATTTTTATGAATGCTTATAACTCAGACTTTGTTCCTTCAGCACCCATAACAGGAGCCAAAGGAGAGAGCAATGAGTCGTATAAAGATAAATTGAAGACCTTAATATTCAGTCCTGGGCGCCCAATCAAAGGGGTTCCTTTTATCGGTAGTAAGACTCGGATTTTCACTCCGAACATGAGGCAGTACTATGACTATTCCTTTTTTAGAGGAACCTACCTCGATTCCATCCCGGTATACCGTTTTAAAGTTAAGATGAAGCCTGATCTTTCCAATTGGACCAAAGATGGATTAATGATCAAGGAGTTGACCACTATTTTTGATATGCGTAATTTTCAGATTCTGGGTCGTTATGTTGATATGAAATATGATAATCTAGCCTTCGAATTTGATGTGCAGATGAATATTGAATTAGGTTATTTTGGCTCAGACCAGACCCTCTTACCTACCAAGATTACTTATCAGGGTAATTGGGATATCCCTTTTAAAAGAGAGGAACGAGCCAGTTTTTTAATCCTGCATAAGGGCTATAAATAAGATAAGGTTTTATGATACCTGAACGTAAGTCTTTTTTTATGGATTTATATTTTAGGCATCAAGCATTTTCATCTCTAGAAAGTATAGACTTGAAATTTTCTCTGATTTATTAGCCTTTCAATTTTCAGAACAAAAAAATCACTAATTTTAAATTCCAAATAAATAGTTTGATTCCTAAAGAGACCGTAGACAAGATTATTGAAACATCCCGTATAGAGGAAGTTGTAGGCGATTTTGTGTCCTTGAAAAAGCGCGGTACCAGTCTGATTGGACTCTGTCCTTTTCATAATGAAAAGACTCCTTCTTTTCATGTATCAATTGGGAAAGGCATATTTAAATGCTTTGGATGTGGCCAGGGTGGCGATTCGGTTCGTTTTATTATGGAACATGAAAAGGCCACCTATCCGGAAGCACTTCGCTACCTAGCCAATAAATATAGTATTGAGATTGAGGAGGTTGAAAACTCTCCTGAAGAGCAGGCGGTAAACGATCGGCGAGAAAGTTTATACATCGTTTCGGGCTGGGCCGCTAAATTTTTCCACCATCAAATGATGGAAACAGATGAAGGAAAAAGTATCGGACTCAGCTATTTTAAGGAGAGAGGTTTCCGTGATGATATTATTAAAAAGTTTGAATTAGGCTATTCGCCAGATGTTTGGGATGCATTAACGCAGCAAGGATTAAAGGAAGGATATAATATTCAATTCCTCGAAGAAACCGGTTTAACCATCCGCAAGGATAATGAAAAATTATACGATCGTTTCCGAGGAAGAGTCATGTTCCCGATCCATAGTTTTACCGGAAGAGTGATTGGCTTTGGCGGCCGTACCTTAAAGACAGACAAGGCTGTTCCTAAATATGTTAATTCGCCAGAAAGCGATATTTATCATAAGTCGAATGTGCTGTATGGATTGTTCTTTGCTAAGAAAGCAATGCGCGATGAAGACAATTGCTACTTGGTAGAAGGTTATGCCGATGTTTTGTCGGTCCACCAGGCTGGGGTTGAAAATGTGGTTGCTTCATCAGGCACATCACTAACTATCGAGCAGATTCGAATGATTGGTCGGTTCACAAAAAATATTACTATTCTGTATGATGGGGATGAAGCGGGAATAAAAGCTTCGTTAAGAGGGCTGGATATGATCCTAGAAGAGGGATTGAACGTAAAGGTGGTCAACTTTCCGGATAGCCATGACCCTGATTCGTATGTGCAAGAATTTGGGAGTGCTGCCTTTAAAACTCATATCGAACAGAATAAAAAGGATTTTATTTTATATAAGACTGGTATCCTGCTAAAGGATGCCGGAAATGATCCCATCAAAAGGGCGGGAATTATTCGTGAGGTGGTAGAGAGTATTGCCAAGATTCCTGATGGTATCAAAGCTTCAGTTTTTGTTCGCGAGTGCAGTTCCCTACTTCAGATTGAAGAGAGAGTACTTATTTCAGAATTAAATAAGATCCGTTTAGGAAAAATAAAAAAAGACAACAATAGCTATACAACTCAAAATAATCCGGATACTAATCCTGTTTCTATTGAGCCTGAACTTCCCGGAATATCCGACACGGATGAAAAGCAGGAACGAGAAATAATTCGTCTTTTATTGAACTATGGGCATGAATTAGTGCATTGGGATGATATTACTGACACCTATATTGCTCCCTATATTATTGGTAATCTGGCCGATGTCAATTTTGAAAATACCTTGTGCGCCAGAATTATTGATGAGTATAAAAAGCAGCTCGAAAATGGAGCCTTACCTTCAGAACAGGATTTTATCAAACATACAGATCATGAGATTGCCGACCTTGCCATTTCGATGGTATCATCGCCTTATATTTTAAGTGATAATTGGTATGCAAAAAGGAAGATCTACGTTAGGAATGAGAGTGAAAATCTAAGATTAACGATTCTAGGAGGAATTTTTCATTTAAAAAAGCGTAAGGTTGACCGTATCCTTAAAAAAATTCGTGATGATATTCAGGCCGAGACTGACAGTGATAATCAGAATATATTGATGCGGCATTATATGCAGGTTAAAGAAGTTGAAAAGGGAATTTCTAATTTTCTGGGTTCCGTGATCCTTAAATAATGGCCGTTCATAATATCTTAGGTAGGGATGGAGAAAAGCTAGCAAAGGGATATCTGGAAGAGTTAGGGTATGAGATTCTGGATGAGAACTGGGTATTTAAAAAGTCGGAGATCGATCTGATCGTCTATAAAAACTCTACTATTATTTTTGTTGAGGTAAAAACACGAAGCAATAACTCTTTTGCTGATCCAGAAGATTTTGTAAATCCTGACAAACAAAAACAAATGGCACTTGCTGCTGATGAGTACATTCATTTAATGAGCCATCAGCATGAAATAAGATTTGATATAATTTCAGTTTTGTTTGATAATTTTGGTAAGCCTGTAATTAATCATATTGAAGATGCATTTTGGCCATAAGATTGGCTGGATGCTTTAAAAATGCAATCATGCGAAATAAATTAATTTGTCTTTCTATAGGTTCGATTTTCTTATTTGCGAAATGTTCGAATGAGCCTAAAGAAAACACCAGTTCTGCATCTAGTTGGATTAGCCCAGAGGCAGGTACTTCTGTAAATCTTGGTGATTCAGTAAATCTGGAGCTTAGCCTGAATGCTAAGGCAGATTCTGTTGTGTATTTTGCCGATGGAGTCAAATTACAGAAGTCGGCAGGCGAAAAGCCTGTTAGTGTGCCAACAAATGAACTTCCACTAGGTATTAAGTCGATAACCGCGAAAATTTACCGTGGAAATGCTGAGCCCGAAGAGATCAGCACTAATATTGTGGTAAAATCTACACTGGTGCCACAAAAATTCAATTTTACTGTTCAGCAGACCTTGAAGCATGATACCAGTTCATATACTCAGGGTTTAGAATTTCACAACGGTTTTTTATATGAAAGTGATGGTTTGTTAGGTGAATCAAGTCTGCGGAAGACGGATCCTACTACAGGCAAAATTTTGCAGATTACCAAAGTTAGAGATGAGCTGTTTTCTGAAGGGATAACCATTGTTGGCGATAAAATCTTGATGCTTACCTATCAGAACAACCTGAACCTTGAATTTGATTTGAATTCATTCAAATTACTTCGTGAATTTCAGGGCCAGTACCAAAGAGAAGGCTGGGGCTTGTGCAATGATGGGAAGGTTATTTATAGCACCAATGGTAGTAATTCAATTTTTATTCTGAATAAGGATACGTATATGCAGGAAGGTTCTATCGAGGTTTATGATCACAATGGGCCGGTGAATGAGCTGAATGAGCTTGAATTTATTAAGGATAGAATTTTTGCAAATATTTACAATTCCAATCGCATCGTGATGATCGACCCAGCAAATGGTCAGGTTACTGGCGAGCTTGATCTGACGAATCTTTATCCGGATTCAGACAGGACCATGAAGGATTTTGATGGATTTGTATTGAA
>CAIJME010000455.1 GCA_903821625.1 uncultured Sphingobacteriales bacterium
AAACATAGTCTTAATAAACCGGCAACAAATTGACCAATAATTACAGAATACATCATCAAGGTTTTATCTTTGCAAAGCAGATGGAAGGACTAGTAATAAAATCAACAGGGAGCTGGTATGAAGTTTTAACTGACCAAGGGAAGTCAATAAACTGTCGTATAAAAGGAAAATTCAGAACCCTGGATATCAAAACTACAAATCCAATTGCTGTAGGCGATCGTGTACAAATAGAACCCGAGCCTGATCAGGAAACAGGACTTATTACAACACTGCAACCCCGAAAAAATTACATTATCCGTAAATCTGTGAACCTTTCTAAACAAGCACAGATTATTGCGGCAAATTTAGATCAGGCGTTTTTAATTGTCACGCTAGCCTCTCCGCGTACTTCTATGGGTTTTATTGACCGCTTTCTGGTTACTGCAGAAGCTTATGACATTCCTGCAAAGCTAATCTTCAATAAGCTGGATCTGTTCAATGAAGAAGGTCTTGAAATTCTTGAAGAATACCAAGCAATCTATGAAAATGCAGGTTACCCATGCTATAGTGTTTCAGCGCTCAAAGAAACGAATCTCGATCAGATAAAAGAGCTATTAAAAGATAAAGTAACGCTTGTGAGCGGGCATTCAGGGGTTGGTAAATCAACGCTGATCAATGCTTTACTTCCTGGAAAAGAACTTAAAACAGGCCAAATATCCGACTGGAGCGACAAAGGAAAACACACGACAACCTTTGCAGAAATGTTCCAATTACCTTTTGGAGGATACTTAATCGATACTCCAGGAATTCGTGAACTGGGAGTTTTTGACATTGAAAAGCAGGATCTAGGCCGTTTATTTCCGGAGATCAGAAAACTAATGGAAAATTGCCGTTTTCACAATTGTAGACATATTAATGAACCCGGATGTGCTGTTTTGGAAGCCCTTGATAACGAAGAGCTAGAATCTTCGCGATACGATAGCTACCTGAGTATTTATCATGATAATGAAACCAGAGGATGAGAGCAGTAATACAACGAGTGAGTCATGCATCCTGCAGTATTGAAGGTGTAATTAGTGGCGAAATTGGTACTGGATTTATGGTTTTGTTAGGAATTGAAGACAGCGATACCGATGAGGACATGACCTGGCTCGCTCAAAAGATTGCGAACATGCGCGTATTTTCAGATGAGAACGGCTTGATGAACAAAGCGCTGGCAGAGGTTCAGGGAAATATCCTTCTGGTGAGTCAGTTTACGCTCTTTGCCGCAACAAAAAAAGGAAACAGGCCCGGGTTTACACGCTCAGCAAGGCCTGAATACGCTATTCCTTTGTATGAAAAAATGATTGTAGAATTAACTAAACTTACCGATACAAAAATACAAACCGGCGTATTTGGCGCCGACATGCAAATTAGTTTGGTAAATGATGGGCCCGTTACCATTTGCATCGATACCAAAGCCAGAGAATAATATAAATCAATTCGGATGACAATAGAGGAAGCACAAAAAATAGTAGATCAGTGGATCAATACAACCGGTGTTCGTTATTTCAATGAGTTAACCAATACGGCTATCCTCATGGAAGAAGTGGGTGAGGTTGCCCGGATCATGGCAAGAACCTATGGTGAGCAATCCTTTAAAAAATCGGACGAAGGCCATGACCTTGGCGATGAACTTGCCGATGTATTGTTTGTTTTAATCTGCCTTGCTAATCAAACCGGAATCGACCTTACTGAAGCCCTTCAAAAAAATCTGGAAAAGAAAAATATTCGTGATGCCGACAGGCATCAAAATAATGAGAAGTTGAAATAAAGGCTAATGATTTCTTAACGTCGAAATCTTTAATTCACTATTACTCAACCTTTCAAATGCTAGATTGTATTTCTTTGGTCTATCATTCAATGTGATTTTTTGAAGCATTGGACAGGGCGCTAATTCTAAAAGCATCCTTAATACAAATATCAAAGCCCTGTACGTAGCCGTTTATTGATAAACGTTCATAGCCCCCACTAACGATCACTTTAGTACCCTGTCAGATTTTAACTAAAAAGAATAAATACCCAATGAAGCAGAATACCCGAGCGGTGGGATGAAAGAACGGCGGGCCAGGTGTTTTGCCCTGTGTCCGTAGGACTCCTTTGGAGCGGTGGAGGCAAAGCCTGCCCCGACCTTTTTGAGGGGTCATTTCTTGAAGTATTCAGGATTTTTTTATTGTTTTTGAATGGCCTTCATGGTCTCATCGCTGAAGGGCGCTTCGGCATTTGGATACTTTTTCATC
>CAIJME010000456.1 GCA_903821625.1 uncultured Sphingobacteriales bacterium
ATATCCTATAATTGACGAAGTAAGGCTGTATGTTGTACATACCAACAATAGTATAGACAGCACTCTGGTTATGGAAAAAATGCCTATCAGTCAAAGGCTCTTCCAGCATCAGTTTTTTGTTTTCAATCTGCATTTGGACAGCGGTGAATCTGCCACATGCTATTTAAAGCTATATAGTCATAAGCTTATACTTGCGCCCATTACCATTAGCAGTGAAGAAACTGTAATGAAAACAATAGGTAATTCAGATCTGCTCTCGGGTATCTATTTCGGCATTATGCTGGTAATGTTGCTGTACAATCTGTTTATCTATTTTACGGTTCGCGATATTAGCTATCTGGTTTATGTACAGTATATTTTTTGGGTGGGGCTGGCGCAGGTTACCTTATTAGGCTACGGGCATAGGTTTCTGTGGATAGAAAGTGAATGGTTTACCCAAAATATGCTATATATAACCGGGGCATTTTCGGGAATAGCTACTGTAATTTTTACCAAGTCGTTTTTGCAAACAAAGAAGAATATTCCAAAACTCGATCCGCTATTGTCGCTGATAATAGTTGGCGATTTGGCTGCACTCACCTTATTGGCAGCAGGATACCGGATTCATAGTTATAATGCTATAAATGCAACTGCAGGGTTGGGGTCATTAATAGTAATTTATTGTGCAGCCGTGTTACACCGTAAAAAATTCAGACCTGCTAAGTACTTCCTTATTGCGTATTCTGTTTTTTTGTTAGGGGTTATCGTATTTGTGGTTAAGGATTATAGCAGCCTTCCCTACAATCTTCTTACATCGCACTCTATACAGCTTGGGTCGGCTATAGAAGCTATGTTACTGTCTTTTGCACTTGCCGATAAGATTAATATTTTCAGAAGAGAGAAAGAAGAATCACAGGCGCAGGCACTCAAGGCATTGGAAGAGAACCAAAGAATAATTAGAGAGCAAAATGTGATTTTGGAAAAAAAGGTAGATGCACGAACGCACGAATTGAAGCTATCTAATGAGGGTTTGGAGGTTGCAATGATTGAACTGAAAGATGCACAGTCTAAACTGGTAGAGAAGGAAAAAATGGCATCATTAGGTCAGTTGACGGCCGGAATAGCACATGAAATAAATAATCCTATCAATTTTGTTACTGCAAATGTTAAGCCACTAAACCGAGATGTGTATATATTGCTGGAAGCCATACAGGAACTGGAGCAAATGGCAACAAGTAATGCCAGCAATGAAGAGAAAAAGCGGCTGATTGAAGACTATAAAATGGAGATAGACTTCGATTACCTGAAAATGGAGATAGATCAATTGCTGCTGGGTATAGGTGATGGTGCGTCACGGACTGCCGAAATAGTGAAAGGATTGAGGATATTTTCAAGACTTGATGAGGACGACCTTAAGAAAGCGGATATTAACGAAGGACTTGATTCTACGATGGTCATTGCAAATAATTTATTGAACAATATCATAAAACTTAAGAAAAATTATTCTAATCTTCCGTTAGTTGAATGCTATCCGGGGAAGTTGAATCAAGTGTTTCTCAACATAATTTCTAATGCGATTTATGCAATAAATAAACGTTATGGAGAAGCAGAAGGAGGCGTACTAACCATATCGACAGAGGCTGACCATGATTTTGTAATAATTAAAATAGCAGATAATGGTACCGGCATGGATGAAAACACTAAGAAAAGACTATTCGAGCCATTTTTTACTACAAAAGATGTGGGTGAAGGCACTGGCTTAGGATTATCTATATCTTATAATACCATAAAAAAACATGATGGATTGGTTGTAGTCAATTCTGAACTGAATGTGGGAACTGAATTTGTCAT
>CAIJME010000457.1 GCA_903821625.1 uncultured Sphingobacteriales bacterium
ATATTCCGGATAGGTAGGATTCTCTGCGTATTCCAGTATAAGCTCACGTTTTTTGAACTTTTCACTCACTGTAATTACCTGTGAGATTTCATGTACTTTTCCTTTAACTTCCATTGTATTTATCTATTTATGAACAAACTCAATTTTTTAATTCCTGAACCTGATCAGGAAAGTATGCAACACCAAACTGTTGTTGAATACACTTTGTAAAAGTATAAAATTCAGGCAGTTTTTAATTGTTAACTTTGTAAATTATTATGCAAGTTTTCCACACAAAAAGCAAGATCATCATTACCTGCAACAATCGCCTATCAGCGTATCTGCAGCAGGAAGTTGAAGCCCTAGGTTATAAAATAATCAGGACATTCTCTACCGGCCTAGAACTGGAAGGCACTTTGAATGATTGCATCCCATTAAATCTTAACCTACGCTGTGCAAGTCAGGTTTTATATTCAATAAAGGCCTTCACAGCAGAAAATCCGGCCCGGCTTTACAAAGAGTTGCTTGAAATAGCATGGGAAGAACTGATTGATTTTACCGGATATTTTTCGGTTAGCTCTACTGTGGATAACGAAACAATCACCACGCCACTTTTTGCAAACCTAAAAGTGAAGGATGCTATTGTTGATCGCATCAAGGAAAAAAAAGAGATTAGGCCAAATACCGGCCCGGAGGCAAACAAAGCAGTGATCCATCTATACTGGAAAGAGAATGATGCCGAGGTTTTTATTGATACCTCTGGCGAAACTCTTGCCAAACATGGTTATCGGAAAATTCCGGGTAAAGCGCCAATGCTTGAAGCCTTGGCAGCAGGTACAATCATGGCAACGGGGTGGGATAAAAAAAGTTCTTTCGTGGTACCCATGTGCGGATCCGGCACGCTTGCTATTGAGGCAGCATTACTCGCATGTGATAAAACACCAGGCTTGTTCCGTATGAATTATAGCTTTATGCATATTATTGGATATGAAGAAGAAGTGTTTTTTACTGAAAGACGCAAATTAAAGGATCAGGCTAAACGTGAAATTGATTTCAAAATCGTAGCTACTGATATTTCTGAAGATGCAATTGATATTTCTATAAAAAATGCACGTACTGCAGGTGTTGATCACTTAATTGATTTTTCGGTTTGTGATTTCGCAGATACCGAAGTTCCTGAAGGCCCTGGTGTGGTTATGTTCAATCCAGAATATGGAGAACGCCTAGGGGTTCATTCAAAATTGGAAGCAACCTATAAACGCATCGGTGATTTTATGAAGCAGAAATGTAAAGGTTACCGCGGTTATATATTTACAGGCAACCCAGATCTGGCAAAAAAGATCGGACTCCGAGCTGATCGAAGGATCGAATTCTATAATGGAAAACTAGACTGCAGATTATTGGAATACGAGTTATATGAAGGTAGCAAAAGAGAGCCAAAACCTGCAGAATAGGAATATTATTAGTCAAACCGTACAGTTTGTTAAGCAAACTCTGCAGGGTGCCGAAAGCGGACATGACTGGTGGCATATTCAGCGCGTATGGAACAATGCGATCCTGATTTCCAAGACAGAGCAGGCCGACACCTTTATAATTGAACTTGCTGCACTGCTTCATGATATTGCAGATAGTAAGTTCCATAATGGGGATGAAGAGATTGGCCCGCATCGTGCAGGTGAATTTCTCAAATCCATGGAATTAGAAGAAGAAACCATCATTCATATTCAACAGATTATACGGAATATGTCATTCAAAGCCAGCCTAGGTCAGGTAAATTTCCATTCCAAAGAGATGGAAGTGGTTCAGGATGCCGATCGCCTGGATGCTATTGGGGCAATAGGAATAGCAAGAGCATTTACCTATGGCGGATTCAAAAACAGAGAGTTATACAATCCTGACATTCCTCCTGCGCTAACTATGAGTAAAGAGGAATATAAAAAATCTGATAGCCCAACCATTAATCACTTTTACGAAAAGCTGCTGTTGTTAAAAGATAAAATGAATACAGATACAGGCCAAAGAATCGCAGCAGAGCGGCACCAGTTTATGCTAACCTATCTTAAACAATTTTACAATGAGTGGAATGGAGAACACGAACAGCTTTAACTATTTTGCTTATGCAAGCAACTTGAAAAAAAGTATTCTGGAACAAAAAACGGGAAGTAAAATTCAAAATTTTGGGCAGGGCAGACTACTGGATTACGGCTTTCGCTTTAATTTTAAAAATGCAGAAGGTTCTGCAAGAGCTAATATCATGGTTTCAGAATCTGAAGATGTATTTGGCGCTATATATGAGATTGAGAATAAATATAAAGAAGCGCTTCTATCTACAGAGCCCGGCTATCATATAATCGCGGTTAACATTGAAACTGAAACAGGTAATGTTCCGGCTTTAACTTTTATATCTGATCAGGATGATGAAAATATTTATCCATCAAAAGACTATTTAAAAAGTATTACCGAAGGAGCTAAAGAACATAAACTACCTCAAGAGTACCTTGAGTTTGTAGTTTCCATGTCTAAATAATATTCAATAAGCCAAAGTAGATGAGCATCATTATACTGCTCAAGAGTGTCATGCGCGACATATTCTTAAAGTTTGCCTTAGATGGGTCATGGTAAACAGTAAAAAACCAATTGCTAAACAGAATAAAAACAGGTGAAGCCAAAGCAAGAAAAATCCAAAAATTAGTGCTCATTTCTAATCTGTCCCAATAAAAATAAAGCAGCATGGAAGAGAACAAGAACAGCAGTGCAGAAAAATAAAAAGAACCACGGATACCTAAGACCATACTCAAAGTTGTATCACCCCGATTTGAATCTTCTTCATGCTGATAAACCTGTGTTAGCGGATAAGTAGCACCAATGAGGCAGGAGCAGATCAATCCGGCAAGGGTAAAATTCAAATTCCATCCCTCCAAGGTATCAAGTCCTGATATTGAAGCATAAGTACTCCAATACACAAAAGCTCCTTGAAAAATAAATACGATCAAAAAACTTACTAGGGGATATTTTTTAAATCTGAAGCTGGGATGGCTATACATTTTAGAAATAATCCCATAGAATAGCACTGACAAAAATAAGATCCACCCAACATATAAGCTGAGTAATAGGGCTAAAATATCAAGAAACAAAGAAAAATAATACAGACTTTTATCAACAGGCGGTGGCGTTTCTATAAGCGCAATACTGCCTTCGTCTTTATCAAAATAACTATTATAACCATTGCTGGCAGGATAAACCAAGAGATGCCAAATAATAAATGTTAAAACAGTATTCTGTACATTGATCTGTGGTACCTGAGAAAGTGCAAAGAGAAAAACGGGCATCAGAAATACTGAAAACAACAGGCGTAAATGCAAAAAAGCGGATGCAGTCGGAAAGAAATTTCTGAGAATATTCATTTACTAAAATAACATTTAATACGTTAATCGGGTGCTCTTGAACTATTATCAATAAATTATGGTCTATCTATTACTGTTTAAATCCAAAAAGATAAAAAATTAGTATTTTACTGAATGATGAGTAGTTGCATTAGCGCGATTGGTACCGCCAACCCAAAATACCGGATCCCACAGAATGATATCTATAGGTTCATGATCAAAGCATTTGGCCTGAATGCTACGAATGCCTCCAGATTGAAGCAAATCTATGATCATTCTGGAATCGAACACCGGTATTCAGTGATTCCAGATTTTGGCGAAACAGAAAGTCATAAGAACACCTTTTTTAGTAAGACGGAAGATTTTGAACCTTTTCCTGGGACACGCGACCGATTGAAATTATATCAGGTTACGGCTTCAGATTTGGCGGCCGAGGCCGTTAACGATTGTTTTTTAGTTCATGGCAAAGACCTAACCTCAAAAATCACACACCTCATAACTGTAAGCTGTACAGGAATGCATGCTCCAGGTATAGACATTGAACTGGTCGAAAAATTAGGTTTAAATCCTACTGTTGAACGAACCTGTATTAATTTCATGGGTTGTTATGGCTCATTAAATGCACTAAAAGTAGCCGATTATATTTGTCGCGCAGATCAGGAAGCCAAAGTTCTGATCGTTTCTGTTGAACTATGCACACTACACTTTCAAAAGGCAAACACGTTGGATAACTGGGTTGCAAATTCATTGTTTTCTGATGGTGCAGCAGCGGTTATTGTAGAACATAGTTCTGAAAGAACGAATAAAAAAAACTGCCTTACACTTGATACTTTTTATTCTGAATTTTTGAAAGAAGCTAAAAATGAAATGGGCTGGTATGTTGGTGATGCAGGTTTTGAAATGACACTAACCTCAAAAGTATCCAAACATATTTTAAAACATATTCAATCCATTTCTAATCAATTGCTTAAAAAAGCGAAACTCGAATTCAAAGACATCGGCAGGTTCGCCGTTCATCCGGGAGGTAGAAAAATTCTGGAAGCTGCAGAAAGTGCATTAGGATTTTCAATGAAGGCTAATTGTTTTGGCTACGAAGTTTTAAGAGAATACGGCAATATGTCATCTGCAACGATACTATTTGTTCTAAAAAAATTAATGATGGACCCTGAGGGAATGGATGGTGAAAATATAATGGGATTTGCCTTCGGGCCGGGCTTAACCGTTGAATCAATGATTTTAAAAAGAAATGGCAATGCCTGATTTTAGACAGCGAAGTTCAGAAGATGAAATGATGGACGATTTTTCTCTTGGCCATGACATCATTGACCCAATCATGGATGAGCTTGAAGTAGTGAACAAATTACTTGGTGGCTATACTGTTTTTTTTAATGCGTTCAAAAAGATTGGAATAAACGATGGCATGTGCATCAGCGACTGGGGTTGTGGCGGTGGAGACTCGTTGAGAGTAATTGCAAAATGGGCTCGCAAACACAATTTGAAAATCAGTCTGGTTGGAGTTGATGCTACAGAATCAGCCATAGAATATGCCAAAGAAAAATCAACAGATTTTCCTGAAATCTCCTATATTTTGGCCGATGTAATGAGTGAAAAACTACTCACCAATCAATTTGATATCGTTATTTCTAGTCTTTTTACGCACCACTTTACAGATCTAAACTGGATCAGTTTGATTCAAAAGATGGCCGATTGTGCCAGCTCGTATGTCGTAATCAACGACCTGCATAGACATTGGTTTGCCTACCATTCCATAGCCCTGATTACAAGTGTATTTTCAAAGTCTGAAATGGTAAAGCACGATTCAAAACTTTCGGTACTAAGAAGTTTTAAACGGGCAGAAATAAATCAAATGCTCCAAAATGGAGGATTTAAACATTATTCAATCCAATGGATGTGGGCATTCAGATGGCAGGTATGTATAGAAAGTAGCAAAACGATGGAGTTAGGAAATAAAAATCCTAGAAACAAAGGTGAGTGATGTCCTGATTGTTGGTGGTGGTCTGGCAGGTTTGACCTCTGCTATTCTTTTACAAAAGAATGGATATCAAGTCAGATTGATAGAAAAAAAGAAGTATCCATTTCACAGGGTTTGCGGGGAGTATATATCAAATGAAGTTTTACCATTTTTAGAGTCGCTGAATATTGGGATTTCTGAACTGGGCAGCTCCCAAATAAATCGTTTAGCGGTGACATCTGTTTCAGGAAAGATCCTTCAAGCCGACCTCCACCTTGGAGGATTTGGTATAAGTCGTTTCAAACTTGACCATTTGCTTTACCAGCATGCCAAAAGTCTGGGTGTAGAATTTATCTTTGAAAAGGTTATTGACCTTGTATTTACTGAAGAGAAATTCAGAATTTCAACCTCCGGAAACAAGGTTTTTGAATCAGCCATTGCCATTGCAGCATACGGAAAAAGATCCAATCTGGATCAAAAATTAACCCGTAGTTTTTTTTACAAAAGAAGCCCCTATTTGGGTGTTAAATACCATATTAAAACAGACCTTCCCGGGAATTTGATTCGTCTGGATAATTTTGAGGGCGGGTATTGCGGGGTCAGTAAAATCGAAGATGATCAATACTGTCTTTGTTATCTTTCTGAAACGGCCAATCTCAAAAAGTATTCAGGCATTCTTGAGATGGAAGAGCAGGTACTTTTTAGGAACCCGAATTTGCGCAACCTATTTAAAAATTCTGAATTTATTTTTGAAAAGCCCGAGGTAATCAATGAAATATCTTTTGAGCGGAAAACGCTGACAGAAAACCATTTACTTTTTTGCGGTGACTCTGCCGGAATGATCACCCCGCTTTGCGGTAATGGTATGGCTATAGCTATTCATTCAGGCAAAATACTCGCCGAAAGTATCATGCGTTTTGCAAAAAAAGGATCTGACATTAACAGAACAGCACTGGAACAGGATTATACCCATAGATGGGAAAAACAATTTGCCCTTAGATTGAAAAGTGGAAGACTGATACAAAAATTATTTGGCAGTACGTTTGTTTCAGACATGGCAGTTTATACTTTAAACAAATTCCCATCAATAACAGAAAGTTTAGTAAAAAAGACCCATGGTGAGGTTTTTATCTAGGTTGTTAAGAGTAGATTTTCTGGGTAATAAAACACCATTATTTGAAAATCATTACCACATAAAATCAGTGTAAGTAATTGCAATAAAAATATATGTAGTAATTTGCGGAATGAAACTATGGGTACTCGTCTTCATCAATGCATTAACAGTTGCGTTATCTTTATCGATAATCAACTTTTATTTTCAGGGGATAATTTTAGATTCAGTGATCACATTTTTTGTTTCGCTGGTCACCAGTTACCTCGTTTTCTATTATCTGATCGAGCGTTTTGTATACAGCAAAATTAAGCTGATCTATAAGCTAATCCATAATTTAAAGCTAGGAAAAGACCTCAAAGATGCTTTGGGTGAATACGTAAGTGCCGATCCGATAAATGATGTGGAACAAGAAGTAAAAGAGTGGGCAAGAGATAAAAAAACTGAGATTGAGCAGTTGAAGGAACAGGAAAAATTCAGAAGAGAATTTCTGTCTAATATTTCCCATGAATTAAAAACACCCCTATTTGCTATACAGGGATATATTGAAGTGTTACAAGATGGAGATATTGAAGATCTTGAACTATCCAAGCGTTTTCTTGAAAAGGCTTCCAATAATGTAGACAGACTTGCTTCTTTTATTAAAGATTTGGATGCAATCTCGAAACTGGAAAGCGGCGAACTACCCGTTCAATATGAAAAATTTGATCTGGTAGAACTAATCAATGAGGTTAATGATTCACTTGAATTAAAGTCAAAAAAATATAATATAACCGTTCACTTTCAGGAAAAATATAAAACGCCTACCTGGGTAAATGCTGATCGTGAAAAAATCAGACAGGTTTTAGTGAATCTTTTGGGTAATTCATTTAAATACGGTAATAATCCGGGCAATACCCATATCAAAACATTCCAGTTGCATGATCAGATATTAGTTGAAATAACTGATGATGGCATTGGTATTGAAGAGAAGTATCTCCCAAGACTTTTTGAACGCTTTTATCGTATCGACAAAAGTAGGTCGCGAGACATTGGAGGATCAGGATTAGGGCTCGCCATTGTCAAACATATTGTTGAAGCTCACGAACAAACTATTACTGTTCGAAGTACAGAAAATATTGGATCAACTTTTGGCTTTACACTCGCCAGAGCCTAGAAATATCTAATAAGTTAATATTAACTTAACATTGCTATCGTAACTTTAAGAAATATTTAAAATCATAGATATGTCATTAAACAGTATTTTTCAATATTTTATTCCTAAGGATAAAAAATTCTTTCCTCTGTTTGAACAAGATAGCGCTAACCTGATAAAATTGGGTGAAAAGCTAGTAGAAGCAGTGAACACTGAAGATCTTACGAGGCGTCAAGAACTTTTTAAAGATATATCAGATTTGGAACATACAGGAGATGAGATCACTCACCAAATACACCTAGAACTTAGTAAAAATTTTATCACTCCTTTTGATAGGGAAGATATACACAGATTAGCGACTGCTATTGATGACATTGCTGACTATATTCATGGATCAGCAAGTCGTATGGACCTTTATAATGTAACGATTATTACTCCTCCTATCAAAGAACTTTCCAACCTAATCTTACAAGCTTGCCAAGACCTTCACAAAGCAATACATGAGCTTCGTAATCTAAAAAATGTACGTTTGATTGCAGATTCATGTATACGCATCAACAGCATTGAGAATCAAGCTGATTATGTTTTTGATAAAGCCGTTGGTGATCTTTTTGATAATGAGAAAGATGCCGTGAATCTGATCAAATATAAAGAAGTACTTTCTGCATTGGAAACCGCTACTGATATGTGTGAAGATGCAGCTAATGTACTTGAATCCATTCTTGTAAAGAACGCTTAAGAACCTCAAAACGATAGTACATCTGCCTTATGGGATTTACACTTTTAATTGTAATCATTGTTTTAGCATTAGTATTTGATTACATCAATGGATTTCATGATGCAGCCAATTCAATTGCAACGGTTGTATCAACTAAAGTTTTAACCCCTTTTCAAGCCGTTATCTGGGCAGCTTTTTTTAATTTTCTTGCTTACTGGATATTCAGTTTGAATGTTGCAGATACTGTAGCCAAAACTGCTGATACCATGAATATCAATCTCGTGGTAATTCTTGCGGGCGTATTAGCAGCAATTTGCTGGAACTTATTTACCTGGTGGTTTGGAATTCCATCCAGTTCATCTCATACCCTTATTGGAGGCTTTGCAGGAGCTGCAGTTGCACACGGAGGATTAGATGTGATCAATTTAGGCGTGATCGGAAAGGTTGCAGCTTTTATAGTTTTAGCGCCAATAATCGGTATGATCATGGCCTACTTTATTACTGTGATTATTGTGAACATCTGCCGTTATGCAAATCCATCACGTGCAGAATGGTGGTTCAAAAAATTACAATTAGTTTCATCCGCATTATTTAGTCTTGGACATGGTGGTAATGATGCTCAAAAAGTAATGGGAATCATCGCAGCGGCGATCATTGTATATCTTAAAGACGCCCATCTTGAGATGAGCACCTTAGATCATTGGCTTCAGGTTGGTTATACTGTAGTTGAAGGAAAAGTAAAGATCAATCACATCCCGGAATGGATACCCATTGCATGTTATACCTCGATTGCAGTAGGAACCATGAGCGGCGGATGGAAGATTGTTAAGACCATGGGTACCAAGATTACTAAAGTAACTCCATTAGAGGGAGTTGCTGCAGAAACAGCCGGTGCAATCACCTTGTTCATGACAGAACATTTTAAAATACCAGTTTCAACTACTCATACCATCACAGGTGCGATCATTGGAGTAGGATTAAGCAAACGTGTATCAGCCGTTAGATGGGGCATCACAATCAGCCTGATGTGGGCCTGGATTTTAACCATTCCAGTTTCTGCAGTATTAGCAGCAAGCTTATATTATATCCTAAGCCTATTTCTTTAAACATAGCCGTTTTTTGCCAAATACTTATTACTCAGGTTTAGTTAAAACCATGTCTAATAATTCAATCCTGGATAATTCCCTAAGCTTTCCAGCTTCATATAAACTATCGTACTTTAATACCGAGGTGGTAGAGTCATCTAAAGGCATTTGATAGTTGATATAGTCTTGAAAGATAACTCCTCCTGCACGCTGAGTTCTTAGTACTTGTCTAAACCTGTTACCTCCAGAACTGTAAGCAAAATGATCCATACTGTAATCTTCTGTATCAAACCAGTAATAATATACATCATTATGATCAGCTCCACCCTTACTCTGATCAAATGAAATTTGAAGTTTATGATAGGTTTTTCCTTTAATACTAACTTCAGCAACATAGTTTTTTACGACTGAAGGATCATTCAACTTGAGCGGAAGGTAAAGAAAATAGATCACCGCATTCAAAGACTGTGAATACTTGGCATAATCAATACTATTCAGACTTAGCGCTTGGCCATTCAATATTCTTCTAAATCCCTCATTTGTTAGTATATCGTGAACATTACCTGTTGAATCTGAAAAAGTACGCTCATACTTAAATTGACCATCCTTTTGCATAACCTTGAACTTTGCATTTCTAAAAACAAATTCTAGACTTGCATTCTTGAGCTTATCCATATGATAATAAGCTATGCTTTTGTCAATGATCTTATCTGGATCCTGTGCGTCGGAACAGGCAGAAAAAAAATAGAACAGCGTAATCAAGGTTAAGTAATTTTTCATTTCAATAATTCGTCTATCGTGTTATAAGCAACTGAATGATAATTTGGTCGCGCTTGAACATAGATTTTTTTTGCCCATTTTTTACCTTCAGGAGTCTTTACTAATTCTTTATACAGTGGCATTAAGAATTTACGGCGACCAACAGTAGTCAAAAAAGCTTCTATGTTTTTATTGGCAGGCTGATATCCTTTTTTAATGGAAAGAACATACCATGCCGATTGAATTTCTGCATTTCCTGAACTTGTAAATTTGAAGACCTGATCAAGCACTTTCATTTGATCAATAGTGGTGTTCTCTGGCAAATGACTAATCAGGTAGAGCGATTCATTTGACGAAAGCTTTGCAGATTTTAAAACATCAGCATTAGATAAAGCTGCCCATTTTACAAGTAAACTATCCAATACCTTAAACTTAACAGAACCAACTGCAGGCGAATTTGAAGGGAGGCCAGGCTGATAAACCCATTGATTGGGATCTATTTTATCTTTTAGGTTCTTATCTCCTTTTAAAAGTTTAGTTTCCAGATCATCAAGGAACACTTCACTGCTAACTGACCTAAAAGCATGAGCATTAAAATATTCATTTAAAAAAATATCGAATTTTTGGCGTCCAACAGCATCTTCAATCGTTCTTAGAAATGAATATCCCTTTTCATAGGCAATTTCACTCACGCCTTCATCGGGATCACGTCCTTCATAATTACCTTTCAATTTTGTATCCGGGTTTGTTTCACCCATCTCTTTTATAAGTTCCTGTAAACCACCAAAGCCTAAAAGTTCCTGCATTCCAGCTTCGTCCTTGCCATAAACATCTTCTACAATACGACGTTCAAAATAGGTTGTAAATCCTTCATTTAACCAGAAATCATTCCATGTAGAATTAGTAACCAGATTGCCACTCCAGCTATGTGCAAGTTCATGGGCAATAACGCTAACTAATGACCGGTCGCCAGCAATCAGAGTTGGGGTTAAAAATGTGAGCATTGGATTTTCCATCCCTCCAAAAGGAAAGCTGGGAGGCAAAACAATCACATCATATCGGCCCCATTTATAAGGGCCATAAATCTTCTCTGCCGAATGAACCATTTTCCCCATATCAGCAAATTCATAAACCGCCTTGCTTAGGGTTACAGGCTCCGCATAAACTCCTGTACGGCCATCAATAGATTTAAATTCAAGGTCGCCAATAGCCAATGCCATCAAATAGGAAGGAATGGGATTAGGTTGTTTAAAGCTGTATTTACCTTCAGCATTTTTTGCCTGTGGATTTTCAGCACTCATTACAGCCAGCAGATCTTTTGGAACGCTAATTTTTGCAGTATAAGTAAACCGAATACCTGGGCTATCCTGGCAAGGTATCCAGGTACGGGCCAATATGGCCTGGCTTTGGGTAAACAAAAAAGGATATTTTTTACCTGCTGTTTGCTGTGGATTAAGCCATTGGATGGCTGCTGCATCTTTTGAAGCAGAATAGTAAATAGTAACCCTTGTGGTGGATGGATCAATTTTTACATGCAATGACTGACCAAGATACTTTACCTCATCCCCAAGCGTGAATGTTGTTTCCGTTTCATCAGTACCCAACGTTACCTTTTGAATCTGAAGTTGCCTACTATCAAATACTATTTCAGTCCCGCCAGAAATATTTTCTATCGTCCATGAGGCTTTACCTGAAATTATTTGTTTTGCAAAATCGACATTGAGATCCAGTTCAAGATGCTTTACAATTGCTTTTTCAGGTTTTGCAAATGAATGAACATCCTTAACTATAGCTAGAGCAGGATTTTTATCTGAAGCTTTTTGCTGACAGGATAGGGCAAACAATACTGGTATTAATAGAATTAACTTCCTCATTTTAAAGATTTAAAATCAAATTTACATAATTTATGGTGCTGATAATCCCTTGAAAGTTGAATAAAAATTAAAAATAAGCTCAATCCTGCCTGTTTTAATGGACGAGATGAAAGCTGCTGATTTCCAATCAAAACCATCCTAGATCAAAAGAATAGAAAAATACTATATTGAATTTTAAATCGTTATTAAAAATCAAACTAAAAGAATGAAATCAATTTTTATAATACCGATCATATTAGTGCTAGTTTTAAAAACTTCAACTGCCCAATTCAAAATACCTCAAGTAATTAAGGAAGCGGCAAACTTGGTAAAACCAGATAATCCAAGCCCGGCTGAAATAGGTTCAGCCATAAAAGAGGCACTGGAAATTGGCATTTCTGCTGGTGCAGACCGCCTATCAATTGCTAATGGCTTTTTAGGAAATGATGCAGTAAAACTCCTTTTTCCACCAGAAGCAAAGAAACTTGAAAAAACCCTGAGAAGCTTAGGAATGAATAAGGCATGCGATGATTTTATATTGAGTGTAAACCGGGCGGCTGAATTAGCTGCAAAAGAAGCCAAACCCATATTTATTTCTGCACTCAAGGAAATGAGTATTCAGGATGCACAAAATATTTTATTAAGCAAGCAAAAAAATGCTGCAACATCTTATTTTCAGCGTGTTACCGGAGCTGCTCTAAGATCGAAATTTCAACCCATCATTCAAGCTTCGCTGGCAAAAACAGAAACTACCCGTTACTGGACTGATTTGAGCACAAAATACAACCAGATTCCTCTGGCAAGTAAAATAAATACTGACCTTAGTGATTATGCAACTCAAAAGGCCATGGAAGGATTATTTCATGAAATTGAGCAGGAGGAATTAAAAATCAGACAAAATTCAGCATTCAGGAGTAGTCCTCTTTTGAAGAAGGTGTTTGGGTATTCGGATTCCGGACTTGATCCGAAATTAAACGAGTAGTCTAACAGGCTCCTCCAATAAAGCTTTCAAAGTTTGCAAAAATGCTGATCCAGTAGCTCCGTCAACCACACGGTGATCACAGCTTAAGGTAACCTTCATTACATTACCCGGTACAACAGCGCCATTCTTGACAACCGGGACTTGCTGTATTCCACCTACAGCCAAAATACAGGCATCCGGTGGATTAATAATAGCAGTAAATTCATCAATGCCAAACATTCCCAGATTTGAAATAGTGAAAGTTGAGCCTTCCCAGTCTTGAGGCTGCAGTTTTTTTGTTTTTGCACGCTGTGCAAAATCTTTTACTTCTGCCGAAATATGAGAAAGTGATTTTCCATCAGCGAAACGAACTACTGGAACTAGCAGGCCATCTTCTACTGCAACAGCAACCCCAATATTGACATGCTCGTTATATCGAATTTTATCTCCCAACCAGGAAGAATTAACATTTGGATGTTGTTTTAGCGCAACTGCAACTGCCTTTAGTACGATATCATTAAATGAGATCTTCACTGAAGCAAATTCATTAATCTTGGTACGGGCCTGCATTGCACTATCCATATCAATAGACATGGTCAGATAGAAATGAGGAGCCGTAAACAAACTTTCAGAAAGACGCTTGGCAATAACCTTACGCATTTGAGAAACGGGCTTCTCGGTATATTTTTCTACACCGGTAAACTGCGGAATTGGTATTGCAGCAACTTCGGTAGCTTTTGCTTCGGCAGGAGTAGCAACTATAGCTTTTACAGCCGAAGGAGTAAACCCTTCAATATCTTTTTTAACAATCCTTCCACCTTCTGCACTTCCCTTAACCTGAGCCAGATCTATGCCTTTATCTTTAGCAATTTTACGAGCCAGCGGAGATGCCTTCAAACGGGAAGATGAATCAGAATCAGTATGAACTACTTGCACAGATTCAACTACTGCAACTGCTGCAGGCTTTTCAACTGCTGCCACCACAGCAGCAACAACTTTAGGTTTTGAGCCCGACTTAAGCAAGGCAGAAACATCGGTACCTTCTTTACCTACTATGGCAATGATATCATTAACTTTTGCAGCCTGTCCTTTTTCAACACCAACATACAGAAGAGTACCATCGGCATAGCCGATTACTTCCATTGTAGCCTTATCTGTTTCTACATCAGCAAGGGCATCATCACTTTTTACTTTATCACCAACCTTTTTATGCCATGCTGCAATAACTCCTTCAGTCATGGTGTCACTTAAAAGCGGCATACGAATAATCGTAGCGCCCATTGCTTCTGCATCAGCATCGCTATTGCCTGAAACTTCTTCTGTTACCGCAGCAACTTCAGCTGGTTTGATTTCAGCTGATTTCGCTTCTGGAGCACTTACAACTGGAGTACCTGCTCCACTTAATAGTGATTGAAAATCTTCGCCTGCTTCGCCCAAAATTGCAATAACGGAATCAACCGGGGCTGCTTCACCCTCTTTAGCACCTATATATAGTAAAGTTCCTTCCTGAAAAGACTCAAAGTCCATAGTGGCTTTGTCTGTTTCGATTTCAGCAACCAGATCGCCTGAACTAATTTTATCACCAACTTGTTTATGCCACTTTGCGATAACACCATCTGTCATCGTATCGCTCATCTTAGGCATTCTAACTACTTCAGCCATTATTGTTTACAGATTAGTATTGTATAAAAGTTTTGATTAGTCGCGGATATATGGATAGTCAGATTGAACATACACATCCTTATATAATTCAGATGGATCTGGCCATGGCGACTCTTCAGAGAATTTAACCGATTCATCAACAATCGCTTTGATTTTATCATTAATTTGCTCAAACCATGCTTCATCTGCATATTTTTTATCTTCTATTGAGGCTTTAACAACCTCAATAGGATCTTTTGCCTTATAAGTCTCAACTTCTTCTTTTGTACGGTATTTAGCTGGATCAGACATTGAATGCCCTTTATAACGATACGTTCTGGCTTCTAAAAATGTAGGGCCATCTCCTCTTCTTGCTCTTTGAACTGCTTCGTCCATTGCATTGTGTACAGCAACCGGATCCATACCATCAACCGGAGCGCATGGCATATCAAAACCAAGTCCGATTTTATAGATATCCACCATATTGGTAGTACGAGCCACAGATGTTCCCATTGCATAACCATTGTTTTCGCAAACAAAAATTACAGGTAACTTCCACAACATCGCCATATTAAAGGTTTCATTCAGTGCTCCCTGACGCACAGCCCCATCACCCATATAACAAACGCATACATTGTCAGTTCCATTGTATTGCTCTGCAAAGGCAATCCCAGCACCCAAAGGAATCTGTCCACCTACTATACCATGCCCACCAAAAAATTTCTTTTCCTTGCTAAACATGTGCATCGAACCACCTTTGCCTTTTGAACATCCGGTAGCTTTTCCATACAATTCAGCCATAACTTCATTAGCACCCATACCCTTTGCTAGTGCATGCGCGTGATCGCGATAAGCAGTGATCATAGAATCTTCAGGCCTTAAAACTGACATTGCGCCAGCCATTACTGCTTCTTGTCCGATATACAGGTGACAAAAGCCTCTGATCTTTTGCTGACCATAAAGTTGTCCTGCTTTCTCTTCAAATTTGCGCATCAAAAGCATTGATTCGTACCACTGAAGATAGGTTTCTTTCGTAATTTCTATTGAACTCATTCGTAATCGTATGTGTAAATCTAGTTTAGTCCTTTCAAGGACGACAAATCTAACCATATCTTCCTAAAAAAAGAATAGCCAAGTGTTTTGTTTACACTATTTATCCTTATTTTCTAGTCATTTTACTTCTTTAATGTGTTGTTAAAATGTCAGTAAAGCAATTCAACTTGTTTAAAAAGAGAAAATGTCTTACCTTTGTATTATTCTGAAAATATAAAGAGTATGAATACGTTGATAGTTTTGACTTTAAAAACTATCCACAAAACCAATTAAAAATGGGGAAAAAAGTAATTGTAGCGTTGCTACTTATGATTTCTTTCGTGTCTTTACAGGCACAAACTGTTATTAAGGATCAAAAACCTACGGATAAAATTGAGGATCCTGATAATCTGGCCACTGAATACTTCTCCCAAATTATGGGAGTTGCGCTTTCTGCTACATCAAACTTAAAGCTTTATCAGTTCGTTTATGACTGGATTGGAACTCCTTATCGCTTAGGAGGCGGAACAAAAAAAGGAATTGATTGTTCAGGTTTTGCTTTTGAATTATACAATAAAGTATTTAGTACTCTAATTGGAAATAATTCTAGAAATATATTCAGCATGGTTAACCCGATCAGTAAAGATGAGCTGAAAGAGGGTGATCTAGTCTTCTTTAAAATAGGTAGCCGTTCAATTACTCACATGGGTGTTTACATTGGCAATAATAAATTTGCACATGCTTCTAGCAGTAAAGGAGTAATGATCAGTGATCTGGATGAAGATTATTGGAGAAGATATTACTACAAAGGAGGCAGACTACTTGCCTCACTCAGAGACTAGCACTATTCATATCCTAAACTAGGGAAGCCCTGCGCTCCAAACTTTATAGTATTTATCCAAAAATTCTTTTCCTAAAACTCCACAATAAGCGTACAAATTGAAAGCCAACAAAGTATACTAATCTTTTATCTTTTTTCATTTCCTATATTTTTAATAAACAGAATTCATATCTAAGAAAATTCTTTACTATCTTGAATGAATTTCATCCCATAAATTTAAAGCCATGTACACAACCTATATTATACTATTCTTAGGGATAGTCGTCTTGTTCAGCTCCTTTGTAACTGTAAAGCAAGGCACCATTGGGGTCATAACTATTTTTGGGAAATACCGAAGACTTCTAAAACCAGGATTGAGTTTAAAAATTCCTTTGATTGAGGTTATTCACTCCCGAGTATCTATTCAGAACCGCGCAGTGGAGTTGGAATTCCAGGCAGTAACCATTGACCAGGCCAATGTTTATTTCAAAGCCATGGTGCTTTACTCAGTGAATAATCCTGATGAAGAAACTATAAAAAATGTGGCCTTTAAATTTATCAATGAGCAAAACCTGATGCAGGCCCTTATTCGTACCATTGAAGGAACTATCCGAGCATTTGTGGCGAGCAAAAAACAAGCAGAAGTATTAAGTCTAAGAAAGGATATTGTTGATCACGTAAAAGATCAATTAGATACAGTACTTGAAACCTGGGGTTACCACTTACAGGATCTTCAGGTAAACGACATAACTTTTGACGAGGTAATCCTCACTTCAATGAGCCGTGTTGTAGCATCCAATAACCTCAAGGCAGCAGCAGAAAACGAAGGTCAGGCACTTCTGATCACAAAAACTAAGGCTGCCGAAGCTGATGGAAATGCGATAAAAATTGCTGCCAATGCAGAACGTGAAGCAGCGCAGTTACGCGGACAGGGTATTGCACTTTTCCGTGAGGAAGTAGCCAAGGGTATGACTCATGCAGCTAAAGAAATGCAGACTGCAGATCTTGACACCTCTGTCATATTATTTACCATGTGGACAGAAGCTATCAAACATTTTGCTGAAAATGGCAAAGGCAACGTGATCTTCCTTGATGGTTCTTCTGATGGCATGAAACGTACCATGGAGCAAATGATGAGTATTAACATTATGGATACTCAGGAAAAGAAAAAGTCTTAAGATTTTTGATACTTCAGGGTCATTTTTGCAACTCTTTCTTCCAGTGTTTCGGTAATTAATTTTTCCCTGCTCAATCCATCAACCAGAATTGGAAAGGCAAAAGGAGTAGGTTTTTTACTGCAGGTAATAACAATTTTAAGTTTCTGAAGACGCTGTAATGCTTCTCTTAACCTGAACTCCTCAAGCTGGAACTGCAGCGCTTCCTGATAAGCCTGCTTAATTAGTACGTTATCAGATTCATATTCACTGAAAACATCAAAAAGCAAGGATGTGGAAGCCTGAAGGTGTCTGCTTTTCATCCCCTTTCCAGGAAAACCGGTGAAAACCAAGCCAGCAATATGTGCAATGTCCCTGAACCTTCGCCTGGCCATTTCAGTAGCATTTAAACTCTGTTGAATGTCATCCAAAAGATTTTCAGTTGAAAACAATTCCCTTTCTAATGCCTGATCTAGCAAGATCTCCTCATCAGACAATAATTCAAATCCATAATCATTCATCGCTAATGAGAAGTTTATACGTTGCAGCTTTGAAATTCTATATGCAAATAAGGACGCCATCCCTTCATGTACTAATCGCCCTTCAAATGGATAAAAGAACAAATGAAAACCGTCGCGGGATCTAAATTTTTCGATAAGAAATTCAGTTTTACGAGGCAGGTGTGACAACCTGGATTGAAGTTCAAACAAAGGTTTCAATGCCCTTACTTCAATATCCTGATGCGATTCAATAGACTGACAATCCATCAAGACTGCAACTTCATCCAACTTATCCCTTAATTTGGAAGAAAGTTGAGATGACAGAGGCATCCTTCCTCCCATCCAGCTAGGGATAATTCCCTTCTTTCCGGTAGACTTTCGAACAAATGCAGTCATATCCTTAAACTTAAGGAGTTCCAGATTGCGCCCGGCAAACCAAAATGTATCTCCAATTTTTAGTTTAGAAATAAAGTACTCTTCAATGGTGCCAAGATTGCCTCCAGATAAGAAGCGGACACGAATATTCACATCACCAACAATGGTACCCATACTCAGCCTATGATGCATAGCAATCCTTCGGCTATTTACTTTGTAAAGCCCATCTGTAATTTCCACCTTCAGAAATTCGTCGTATTGCGACAATGTTTTTCCACCGCTGGTTATAAAATCTAGAATTTGGTCAAACTCTTTCTTTTCAAGATCTGCGTAAGCATAGCTTGTTTTGATCTCCTTGAAAATTTTAGCTGGATAAAAACCATCCGATACCGCTAGGGTCACCAGATATTGCATCAACACATCCATAGCCAGGATCATGGGGTCGCGACTTTCGAAAAGCTCATCAGCAATCGCCTGCTTTAGGGCCGCACCTTCCAATAGCTCCAATGAATGTGTTGGAACAAACCAGGCTTTAGAGGTAGCACCCGGATGATGCCCACTTCGACCTGCGCGCTGCATAAATCGTGCTACACCTTTTGGACTACCAATCTGAATAACAGAATCAACTGGTCTGAAATCAACACCCAAATCAAGACTGGATGTGCAAACAACTAGCCTAAGCATCTCATTATGAAGTGCTTGCTCTACCCAGTTCCTCAAATCATTATCAAGTGAGCCATGATGCATAGCCATTACACCGGCATATTCAGGATATTGATCAAGAATACCCATGTACCAGATTTCAGACTGAGAGCGTGTATTTGTGAAAATAAGGGTTGTTCTGCTTTTGGAAACGATATCCATTACCTGGGGTAAGAGTTTGATCCCAAGATGGCCGGACCAAGAAAACTCTTCAATATTTTCAGGAATGACCGATTCGATCATGATTTTCTTGTCAAGCTTTGCTCGAATAATAGAGATCCTTTCAGGTGGTATATCATTACCAAGCAATACTTCTGCGGCTTCTTCTAGATTAGCTATAGTTGCAGAAATGCCCCATACTTTCAAAGCAGAATCTCTCTTTAGATATTTGAGGCGTGATAAACCCAATTCCAGCTGAACACCCCGTTTTGTTCCTAAAAGCTCATGCCATTCATCTACAACCAGAGCCTGGAGCCCGGTAAACATTTTGGGGTACTCCTTCTGAGCAAGCATTAGATGCAAACTTTCGGGAGTTGTCAGTAATACTTCAGGCTGCCTTTTTTTTAATTCCTGTTTTTCTTTTGTGGAAGTATCGCCGGTGCGGCTCGCAACTTTCCAGGGCAGACCCAAGTCTTCAACCACAGATTGCATTGCCTTGCGAATATCATTGGTTAGTGCCCTTAAAGGTGTTATCCAAAGCAGTTGAAGACCATTGTCTTTCCTGCTCAGATAATCATCAGGGTGGGCATCAATATACGCAGCGATAAAAGGCAGGAACATGGCAAAGGTTTTGCCACTACCGGTGGGTGCATTCAACAATCCGGAGTAACCATCAAGAAAAGCTAGTTCCATTTCTTTCTGAAAGGGAAATTGCTGCCATCTCTTTTTGGCATACCAATCGGAAATTACTTTCTGACCCAGGGTCATGTGTTCAAACTATCTGTATAAAAAATAATACTGCATAAAAAACCCCGGCTGAA
>CAIJME010000458.1 GCA_903821625.1 uncultured Sphingobacteriales bacterium
GGTTGAAGAATATTTTCATTTGTGATTGACTTAAGTTTGATGTATAAAAGTTGAAGTATATTTTTATTATTCAATGTTTAGGTTTAAAGTGTAATCTGATCTATTTATTAGATTTTGGGCGTTTTAACACGCTGTTCGCTATATCTTTTTGGCTCCAAAAAGCCAAAAAGGATACCGCTGCCATCGTTAACGCGGGCAGTGCAATAAATTATAAGCTTTGCAAGAATTTATGCCATGATTAGTTAGGCAGATTTTCCTTTTATCCTGAACCAAGAATCCCGATATTTGCATAAATACCAAATCCTCATGTCTGATCATTCACAATACCAATCTGATACTATCATTGCTCTGGCAACTCCTTCGGGGATTGGTGCGATTGGGGTAATCCGGCTTTCGGGTCCTGATGCAATTAGTTTAGTGAATGAAGTGTTTGGCGGAAAGGATTTGAGTATACAGCATACCCATACGATTCATTTTGGTACGATAAAAGACGGGAAACAGGTTTTGGATGAAGTGCTGGTTTCGATCTTCATCGGACCTAAATCGTACACCCGCGAAAATGTGGTAGAGATATCTACGCATGGTTCTGCATTTATTATTGAAAGTATCATTAAATTATTGATCCGAAAAGGTGCAAGGCCTGCTAATCCGGGTGAGTTTACTCTCAGAGCGTTTCTGAATGGTCAGCTTGACCTTTCACAGGCCGAGGCTGTTGCCGATCTGATTGCTTCTAACTCACAGGCCTCGCATCAGGTGGCGATGCAACAGATGCGTGGTGGATTTTCTGGAGAACTGCAACATTTGCGTGATCAGCTCATCCATTTTGCAGCCATGATCGAGCTTGAACTTGATTTTGGTGAAGAAGACGTTGAATTTGCCAATCGGGAACAGCTCAAAGGACTTATCTATCAGATCCAGCGCATATTACACCGTCTGATTCAATCATTTGAGCAAGGCAATGTGATGAAAAATGGGGTTCCTGTGGTTATTGCTGGTAAACCTAATGTCGGGAAATCAACTTTACTAAACGCCCTTTTAAATGAAGAACGTGCCATTGTTTCTGAGATAGCCGGCACTACACGTGATACGGTTGAAGATGAAATGATTATCGGCGGGCTCCGTTTCCGTTTTATTGATACAGCAGGCATCCGCGATACTGTGGACATCATTGAAGCCAAAGGAGTGGAGCGTACCCACGAGAAGATTAAGCAAGCAAAATTAATTATATATCTATTTGATCCTGAGCAGAATGTGAAGGAAATCGAAACTCAGGTCAAGTATTTGAATGAGCTGGATATTCCTTTCCTGGTTGTGGTGAATAAGAAAGATCTGGTTAATTCTGAATTTGAAGGGGAGTTATCAGTAATCAGTGATCAGTTATCGGTTATCAGTGATCAGTTATCAGATAACAGACAACAGACAACAGATAACAGAGCTCAGACAACAGGCAACATTCTTTTAATTTCTGCTAAAAACAAAACCGGAATCGAAGACCTCAAATCTGAGATTCTGCGAAAGGTAAATCTCCATTCCATTAATACAGATGATGTTTTGGTTTCCAATATCCGTCACCTGGAAGCGCTACAAAAGACCGAAGAGTCGCTAAACCGCGTACTTGTAAATATTGATAACCCCATAACTTCAGATTTTTTGGCTTCAGATATTAAGCAGGCTCTTTATTATCTTGGTGAGATCACCGGGCAGGTTACTACGGATGATTTGCTGGAAACTATTTTTAGTAAGTTCTGTATCGGAAAGTAAGCAGCACAAAACAATCCAATAACAAACCATAGTAGAAGCGCCTAAAACAGCCATTTACGGGACGTTGTATTTTGGCTTGCCAGTTTGGTTGGAGATGATCGGGTGGTGTTTAACATTATGGTAAATAAATTCCGATTGGTTGTAAGAATTATTTTTGAATATAAGGCTATTCAGGTTAAATGGTTTGGAACGCATACGGAATATGATAAAATTGATGTTGAAAGCATCATCTTTAAGAGGAGATAATATGGAATTGAAAGTAATTAAAAGCAAGAAACAATATCAGGAGTACTTAAACTGGGTTGATTCAATGTTTGACAAAATGGTACCTCCTAATACCCAAGATGGAGAAAAGGTACAGGTTGCTCTAGTGCTGATTAAGCA
>CAIJME010000459.1 GCA_903821625.1 uncultured Sphingobacteriales bacterium
AGGTAATCATGGCTTTGGAATGGTTAATAAAACTACTTCAAGCCCTTGGATGGATGATTTGAAATACTGGCTGATTGACAATAAGTATTTGTAAGAAATTTTATTTTTTGTAGGTTTTCTAAATTATTAAAGGTGTTTGAGTCTTCAAACCATTTTCTAAATTTGCGTTATGATCGTTTATAATCCTAAAGATTGGTTCTATTCTACGTTTTATTTGCATCGTTCAGATACAGCACGTAAATTATTTCCGCTTTTGTTAGCATTGTCTGTTTACTCGGGTGGTATTGCATATATTGAACTTGAATACGTTAAGCTTTCGGATGTGGCTTGGGTCAAGAATATAACCATTGTGCATAACCTCTTAGGCTTTGTCATGTCTATCCTGTTGGTATTTCGGACCAATACGGCGTACGATCGCTGGTGGGAAGCGCGAAAGCAATGGGGCACACTGACCAATTCCAGTCGCAACTTAGCCATCAAAATGAATGCTTTTCTTAGCCGCGATGATCAGGTTAATCGTAGTTTTTATATAAAATCAATCCCTCTTTTTGCCGATACCTTATTCGCTCATCTTCGCTCAAGCAAAACACAGTTTATGCTCGATGCTATTGAGCATCCCGAATTTGAAAATCTTGATGCTAAAAAGCATGGTCCTAATCAGGTGGCTGCTATGATCATATCACGTACCAATAGCCTGTATAAGAAAGGTTTAATCAGTGGAGATCAGCTGATTGTAATTAATAATGACATGAGTTCATTTTCAGATGTCTGCGGGGCCTGCGAACGAATCAAGAATACCCCTATTCCATTGTCATACAGCTCATTTATCAAAAAATTTATTTTCATTTATGTGATTACTCTTCCTGTTGGATTTGTTTTTTCTATGGGATACTTTGTGATTGCCGCCGTGCCTTTTATATTCTATGTGATGGCCTCTCTAGAGCTAATCGCTGAGTCGATTGAGGATCCTTTTGGAACCGATTCTGATGACCTTCCCATTGATAAAATAGGGGAGAATATCCGTATTCATGTAATGGATATCTTACATTGATTAGGTTTTAAATCTAAGTGCAAACCCATTTTTAATTGATTTTTTTTCTAATTTAGACTGCTGCGAACGGATGTTCACACTTTGATCATGGTCTTATTTTGAAATATTTATTCCTGCTTGTTTTCCTTCTGCCTGGTTTTCCAGTTTTTGCACAGAAGATCAATAATGCCTATAAACTTCGGATTGCTGAAACTAAGTCAGCAGTTGTGGTTGATGGACTTCTAGACGAAGATGCATGGAAAAATGCAGAGCCTGCAAAGGATTTCTTCATGGTTGGGCCTATGGATACCAGTTTTGCAAAGGTCTTGACCGAGGTACGCATGAGCTACGACAAGGATAACCTTTATATCTCAGCTATTTGCTTTCAGCCCAATGCTAGATCTTATGCCGTTGAATCGCTTAGACGTGATTTTGCCTTTGTAAAAAACGATAATTTCCTGCTGATACTAGACCCTTTTGATGATCAGACCAATGGATTTACTTTTGGCGTAAACGCGGCAGGGGCCCAATGGGACGGACTTATTTTCAACAGTAATGGTTATGATCTGAGTTGGGATAATAAATGGTATTCTGAAGTTAAACATTATGATGACCGTTGGGTATTTGAAGCTTCAATTCCTTTTAAATCTATTCGTTATAAAAAAGGGATTAAAACCTGGGGCATCAATTTTAGCAGGATGGATATAAAAGTCCCCGAAAAATCGGCCTGGGCTAAAATTCCACGGCAATTTAATGTTGCTTCGCTAGCCTATACCGGGAATCTTCTTTGGGATAATCCACCACCTGATGCGGGCACTAATGTATCCGTTATTCCTTACGTACTTGGCGGATTAACAAAAAATCATCAAAATAATACCAATACAACATTTAAGAGAGAAATTGGTGCGGATGCTAAGATCGGTATTACCTCCTCACTGAATCTAGATCTAACCATAAATCCTGATTTTTCACAAATTGAAGTAGACAGGCAGGTAACCAATCTAGATCGTTTCGAATTGTTTTTTCCGGAACGCAGGCAGTTTTTTCTAGAAAATGCCGACCTCTTCGCCAATTTTGGCTATTCCACAATTAGGCCTTTCTTTTCAAGAAGAATTGGGCTGGGAGTGCCCATTGAGTTTGGCGCCAGGCTGAGTGGAAGCCTTGACAAGAACTGGCGAATAGGAGCAATGGATATGCAAACTAAAAGTATGGAGGGAACAGGGCTTCCAGCTCAGAATTTTGCTGTTTTGGCCTTGCAAAGGCGTGTTTTTTCAAGATCGAACATCCGTTTTATGTTCGTAAATAAACAATCAGTCAATTATTCTCCGCTCGAAAATCCTGCAAAGTCAGCTTTTAACTTATACAATCGAAATGTTGGACTTGAGTATAACCTAGCCTCCTCCAATAATCGTTGGGTAGGAAAATCAATGTTCCTTAAGTCATTTAGCCCTCAGAAAAATAGTGATGATCTGGTTCATGCAGCAAACCTGCAATACACCACAAAAAAATGGCTTTTGAGCTGGCAGCATGAGTCTGTTGGTGAGAATTATACTGCAGAAGTGGGCTATGTTCCGCGTACAGATTATTTCAAAATCAATCCAAAACTGATTTATTTATTCTTTCCAAAGGCAGGTAAAGTATTAAATCATGGCCCCGTTTTTAGTTCCACCTATTTTTTTAACAGATCTTTCAGGCGGACAGACAATGAAATAATGCTGGGTTATAAGTTCACGCAACGTAGTCAGAGCACCTTTGAGGTATGGGCATCCGATAATTACATTCGTTTGCAGAGGCCATTCGATCCAGTGAATACAGGAAAGGGAAGTTTATCTACCGGAACTGAGCATGTATGGAAGGCAGGAGGATTCAATTATGCATCAAAGCCTCAAAAAATGTATACCTATAGCCTTAGCGGGCAGTATGGTGGTTATTTTGCAAATGGAAACAGACTCAACGTGGCAGGCGACCTAGGCTATCGCTTTCAGCCCTATGTCAATATTGCCATGAGCACCAGCTACAATCATATTGTATTGCCTCAGCCCTGGGGAGTGACTAATTTCTGGCTTGTTGGACCCAGGACCGATTTTACTTTTAGTAATAAACTGTTTCTTACCACGTTTGTGCAGTATAATAACCAGCAAAAGAATATCAATCTGAATACCCGTTTTCAATGGCGTTATAAACCAGCCAGTGATCTTTTTCTCGTTTTTACGGATAACTATTATCCTTCTCCATTTGCTGTCCGAAATCGCGCCCTAGTTTTGAAGTTTACTTATTGGTGGAACTAGCTTTCCCCTTTCACCTTTCAGCTTTAGGCTTTCAGCTTTCCCCTTTAGGCTTTCCCCTTTCCGTCATTCCGAATGAGGCACGAAGAGGAATCTGTTGAGGTGGAATCTGTATTAATTTGAAAATTCTGCTTTTGGGATGAGATTTCTCCACCTTTAATGTCTATCCTCCAATGAAACTGAGCTCAGGTGTTCGAAATGACGGGTGTCACCTTTGAGCTTTCCCCTTTGAGCTTTCCCCTTTGAGCTTTCGCCTTTCAGCTTTCCCCTTTCAGCTTTTCGTATTTTCAAATTGGGTTTACAAAATAGTATTAAGCTAATTTGAGGCATTTTATTAGATGAATTTCAATCTTTTTTCCTGATTTTTCTGTTAAAAATGTCTGTATTTTGTTTAGGTATTTATTTATTAAATTTATTGATATGTGCGGAAGAGTAAGCATTTCAGAACCAACTAGTATTGCTAAAGAGCTACACCTTAAGCTGGCAGATGACCTGGCTAGACCGGGAAATATCAATGTTCCTCCAACATTAGAGCTTCCGGTTTTTACGGATCAAAAACCTTCAGAACTTCAATACCTCAGTTGGACACTAATCCCATTTTGGGCAAAGGAAAAGCCAAAGTTCAGCACCTTTAATGCCCGAATTGAAAATCTAAAAGAATCGGCTAGCTGGAAACATTTATTAGGTAAAAAGCATTGCGTAGTTATTACGGATGGCTTTTATGAATGGAAAAAATTAGATGAAAAAGGGAAGAAGAAGCAAGCCTATCTCATACGTATGAAAGCGATGAGATTCACATTGATGGCTGGTTTATGGGATACCTGGATTGATAAAACTACTGGCGAATTGATTAATAGCTGTACTATCATTACCAGGCCTGCAAACAAAGAGATGAAATTTGTTCACGAAAGGATGCCCTGTTTGCTCAGTTTGGATGATGCAAATGTCTGGATTAATCGGGAACTTACTTTGGAGGAGCGATTTTCAGCTTTGGAGCTATTAAAAGACGATCTTCTGGAAATGAATGCTATTACTAAAGTTGGAGATATTGATGAGTATAAATATTTATTCGGCTAGATCAATTAGGGGGATTAGATCCTCGAATTAGGATGTTTTTCATATTTTTTATCGATATATTTAAATACATTAATTTGTAAGCTGTGAAAATTTTCAAATTACTTTGTATAGCAGTGATCGTATGTTTATCTCTTTGCGTGCAAGCTCAAAAAAAAGAAAGACCAGAAAAGCCGGTAAAGCAATTTACGATTTATGAAAAGGGTCAATATATGACCAAGGTCGATGTTAGGAAAGAGTTAAGAGGTACAGAAAATAGTGTGCAGATCGAGGCGCTTAATGCTAGCGGAGGTTCTGGTCTGATTAGGGGACAAGTATTGCCTGGCGCAGAGATATCAGAGGTTTTAGCAACCGCTGGCAATTATAATCTAACCCGGCAAATCTCAAAATCAGGCAGAGGTGAATCCATTCAATTGATGGATGTTGTATATCCGTTGAGGCTTCGAATAACCATCTCTAACCAGATTCTAGATGTCGAGATCAAAGAAGCTGGTTTTTGGAAGATTTCGG